>PATJ01000003.1 GCA_002713545.1 Acidimicrobiaceae bacterium | reverse complement strand
CCTAGTCGAGGCTAACATATATGGCCAGACTCTGAACATAAACGCACTAGACGACGACGGTTTCGGAATGGTCGACATAATGGTCAGAGCCGACGATGGCTCCATGGTTTCGGATACCACGATTACCTTCCATCTGCTCAACGTCAATGATGCGCCCAGGATCGACATTTCGGGTCTTGAAGACAACATGATGAAGATTGACGAGGTTTTAGAAATCCAGATTCTCGATATCATCACCGATGTGGACGACCCGGATGACGAGATATGGGTGACAGCCTCCAATGTCGTTCCCGGCGCAGCGCAATATAACCCGATCACGGGCATCCTGGCCGTCAATTGGCAGGAGCCGGGCCATGAGATAGTCACCATCACCCTTGAGGACAGGCATGGCGAGTCTTCCTATGTGGAACTCATGTTCGATGTAGTCGACGACCTACCTCTCGAATGGGACTCCGAACTTCAAGTGTCGGTAGACACCCAAGACTACGGGACAAATCCGACTGTGGCAATTTCCAATGTAGGGGACCTCGTGCTTTCTGACACTAGTGTAATTTGGACTGTCTGCAACAGCATTACGGGAATCTGCCACTCGTCCGGAACCTCGTACAATCTTGGGCCATTCATCATCCTACCATCATCCGGCGAGGGACTTGGGGCCGGCGACTACTTCACGCTGAGCGTACAGGCAGTCGACCAGGATGGTTTCGACAGAGCTACGCAGACCCAGTACAAGACCTTCGCCACCAAGCCATCCGATGCCTCTGAGGGCACCCCCGAAGCCGAACAAGAACCAGACTCTTCCTCGCCATCCGTGGTATCGATGACCACCGTCGGCGTGTTGGGGCTCGCACTTCTAGTTTGCATGGCTCTGGCAATCGGACTTGCGACCGCTCTCAGGAGGAGGGATGGGGACTACGACTACGACCACTACCAGGACGGCTACGCCCCACAGCCAAACCAGCAAGCCCCGCTCCCCAAGCCTCCGCGCCCACCTGGCTTAACCCCGCCCCCGCCCCCGACAACCATCCCACTGCCTCCCGAGGGGCTCCCAGATGGATGGACCATGGAACAGTGGCACTACTATGGCGAGGAATACCTCAGCAGGCGAAAGTGACCAGTTTCCACAATTACATGTCTAACACACCTTCAAGAAGGTGTCAGCCTCAGCGGTGGGTGCGGAGGATGCACTATGTCTGATGATTCGGAGGTCCAAAACAGTCCAGAAGGTCCCGAAGAAGACCATTTGGAGTCATGGGACGAGGGTCCTGCATTCGGTATAGGGGAGGATAAAGACCCAGTTTGTGAGGTCCCGGTCGAGGAGTGGATAGATACCATCGACATACAATCAACCGCCAGTGTCCCCATTCCTGAGAAGCTAGTCGACCAAGTGATCGGCCAGGAAGCCGCTTCAATCGTCGTTCGAAAGGCGGCCGAGCAACGCCGACACATGATTATGGTGGGGGATCCTGGAACTGGAAAGTCTATGCTGGCCCGTTCCATGACGGAGTTTCTGCCCAAAGACAGCCTTGAGGATATTCTTGTTTACAGGAACGTAGAGGACGAGAACGAGCCAAAGGTCAGGACAGTACCGGCAGGAAGGGGCTCAGCTATAATCTCAGAGAGGAAGGCACAGATCAGGTTACAGAGGGAGCGCACAAACCGAACCCTTCTTTTCGTGGTCATGGTGATCGGCGCAGCCCTCCTGCTCGCAGTATTGCAAACTGGCGACATAATGACACTAATATTCGGGTCGTTTCTTTTGATATTCGGATACTTCTTCCTCAGGACCAGGCTAACCTCAGGCGATGAGTCAAATATACCCAAGCTCCTAATCAAGAGGACTCGGAACGACGACCCCCCATTCATCGACGCAACAGGTACCCTAGCCGGGGCACTCCTGGGCGACGTAAGGCACGACCCATTCCAATCCGGCGCAGACCTAGCCACCCCAGCACACGAAAGGGTGGAGCCTGGGGCCGTTCACAGGGCAAACAAGGGCGTACTCTACATCGACGAGATCAGGATGCTGAGGATGGAGGAGCAGCAGGCCCTCCTGGTCGCCATGCAGGAAGGTGAACTCTCAATCAGCGGTCGCTCTGAGAGATCCTCAGGAGCACTCACCAAATCAGAACCAGTCCCCACGAACTTCATACTCGTCGCTGCCGGGAATCTCGATAGTATCCAGCAGATGCACCCAGCTCTGAGGAGTCGTATACGGGGCTATGGGTACGAGGTCTACGTCAACTCAGATATGAGGGACACCGAGAGAAATCGCAGGAGGCTCATCAGATTCATCGCGCAGGAGGTGAGGAATGAGCAGAACAAGGACTCTGGACGCGCGATTCCCCACTTCAACAGGGACTCAATCGGGCTCGTCCTGAAGGAAGCACAGAGGAGAAGTGGCAGGAGAGGCAGGCTCTCCCTCAGGCTACGAGAGCTCGGGGGCTTGGTCCGAATCGCAGGAGACCTTGCTTCCGAAGAGGGCGCAGATCTAGTAGGGGCCCAGCACATCACACGCGCTAGAGCGATAGCAAAGCCTCTCGAGCAACAGGTCGCCGACAGGTACCTGGAACGGCAGTCCGAGTATGCAATGCTCGTCAACCGCGGAACAAGGGTGGGGAGAATCAACGGCCTAGCAGTCTTGGGCGCGGACAGCGGCCTATCCGACTTCTCCGGAGTCGTCCTCCCGGTGGAGGCCATGGTTACCCCGGCCCAAGGTCGCTCGGGACAGGTCATTGCCACAGGGGGCCTTTCCGATATGGCCAAGGAGAGCGTCACAAACATCAGCGCGGTTGTGAAGAAACTCACAGGGAAAGACATCAAGGATTTCGATCTCCATGTTCAATTCCCAGGCACGCACAACGTAGATGGCGACAGTGCCTCAATTACCATGGCGACAGCAATAATCAGTGCCTTCGAAGGAGTTCCAATAGAGCAGAACCTGGCTATGACCGGCTCCCTCTCAGTTAGGGGTGAGGTACTCCCGATAGGCGGCGTGACGGCGAAGATAGAGGCTGCAGCAAAGGCCGGTATAGAGACCATAATCATCCCTCGTGCTAACCTCCAGGATGTCCTGATAGACGAGAAGTACGAGTCCATGGTCAAGATCCATCCCGTCGACTCCTTGGACGAGGTTCTCCAGTTCGCATTGGTGGGCGCGGAAGAGAAGGTTAGCCTAGTCGAGCGTCTCGCAAAGGTCATTGATACATTCACATCCCAGACCGACAAGCAGCCATCCGCATAGTTCGACCGCTCTAACTAAGTCCCTGTTCTCATTCCTAGGGCGGGGGATGTGATGCCAGAGTCGATACCAGCGGTCGTAGCACATGGGGGCGCCGGGCCAGGGCCAGACAGGCAGAAGAACGTGGAAGAGGCGGTCAAGGTCGCCTCGAAACTCCTTCAGTCGGGAGCCTCCGCACTCGATGCAGCCGTAGAGGCATGCGTCATCCTGGAGGATGATCCGGTTTTCAACGCGGGAACAGGCGGGGTTTTCCGTAACGACGGATCCGTCCTCCTTGATGCATCCCTTCACCTAAGCGATGGCAGGATGGGTTTCGTAATAGCGATGGAAGATACCCCCAACCCGATACGAGTTGCTGCCGATCTCTTGGATGAGCCAATCAACGGGCTCACAGGAGAGGGAGCAAGGTCGTGGGCTGACTCGAAGGGCCACAAGAGGGCCCCGGTCGAGGGGAGGCAACCCGTGGAAGAGGTCGGCGACACGGTGGGGGTGATTACGAGGGACTCCACCGGCGCAATGGCATGCGCAACTAGTACAGGGGGGTGTAGTTACAGGCCCCCTGGAAGGGTTGGAGATGTCCCACTTCCAGGCTGTGGATTCTGGGCGTCGAGAGAACTCTCAGTAGCAGCCACGGGCGAGGGCGAGGCGATAACCACCGCGCTCCTCAGCTACAGGGTAGGCGAGAGGGCGTTGCGCGAGAAAGCCACAATCCAAGAGGCCATGTCATGGGGTATTTCCGAACTTATTGACGAGGGAGTATCAGTGGGCCTCATTGCACTGGGTAGGGAGGGTCCGGGAAAGGGATTCTCAAACACGGATATGCCATGGGCAGAGTGGCATGGCTGAGTTCTGACCGGGTTCTTCAGGGGGATGTGCTTAAGGAGCACTCACCGGTCGCCGGGAATGGAGGGATTGAATTGACCGACATAGAGGCTAGAATCCAGCAGATAGCGCAGGTCCTCGCGCAGTTGGACGACAGCCAGGTCCCCCGCAACATCAGGGCCTCTGCCAAGGAATCGGTCGATCAGTGGCTGCTCAACAAGGACAAGGATATGGACGTAAGGCTTGGAATGACCGCCTCCAAGCTAGACGAGATATTCAATGACACGAACCTTCCGATCCATTACGGCCCTCTCTGCCTACAGATTCAGACCGCCCTTGAGACGCTGATGTCAGAAGTCAAAAGGTCATAGAACAAGAATTCCTAGCAGAAACAAGCCCCACCGCCTGTTGGGGCGACTCGTCAATTGACATAATGCCCCAGTCAGAAATCAAACGCCCTGGCGCCTCTCTGCTGACTTGGCCCTGAAGTTCTTGTAGCCGCACTTTCGGCACGCCCTCGGCTTCTTAGCTCCCCTGTGGGTAGCAGAGCACTTCATGCAGATCCACTTCTTCAGAAGTCGAGCTTCTGCGACAGGGTGCCTCTGAGCCATCAGACCGCCGACCTGCATGCCCTTCATAACCGCTTCGTGAGGTTTGCCACGTATTTTTCGGCACCTCCGGCATCCAAAGCATCAAACACCAAGTGCACCGCCCCAATCTACGGTGCCAGCTAGCGTCGTGCTCGGAGCCCAGTGGGGGGACGAGGGAAAGGGGAAGGCGATAGACCAGCTAGCGGCAGACTCAACCTGGGCAGTCAGGTTCCAAGGGGGCAACAACGCAGGGCACACCATAGTCCTCGGAGATACGACGCTCAAGCTACACCAGATACCCTCTGGAGTGACCGCGGAGAACTGCAAGCTCGTCCTCGGGGATGGGATGGTAATCGATCCATGGGTCCTCGAGCAGGAGCTGGACAGGTGGAGGGAACTCACAGGGGAGAGTCCGGAGGGCAACCGTCTTTTCATCAGCGAGAGGGCCTCGGTAATCCTGCCATTCCACAGGATGTATGACAGTGCGGACAGGGTCGTCGGAACTACCGGCAGGGGGATCGGCCCGGCCTACAGGGATCGGATTGAGAGGGTCGGCATCAGATTCGTAGACTTGGTAGACGTAGCTTCGGACGAAGCCAAGGTGAGCGAGGCCGCACAGAGGATGAACAAGCAACTCGCAGCAGTAGGTGTCGATGACAAGATAGAGCCCGAAGGACTAATGTCGGACTTGAAGTGGGTAATCGAGAGGTTCGGCGACGCGATTAGGCCCACTGGGCTAATGGTCGACGAGGCGCTCAGGAATGGCGAGAACGTCCTCTTGGAAGGGGCCCAAGGCGCCATGCTCGACATAGACCAAGGCACCTATCCATTCGTAACCTCCTCTGTCACTAGTAGGGCAAATGCGACCCATGGCGCTGGGATACACCCCGGACACGTCTCACAGTGCTTCGGAATCTCCAAGGCATACACGACCAGAGTCGGAAACGGCCCCTTCCCAACCGAACTCCCGTACGAGGATGGCCCAGGAAACCACATGGCGATGGTGGGCCATGAATTCGGAACCACGACCGGAAGGCCCAGGAGGACCGGGTGGCTTGATATGGTGGCCCTAAAGGACAGCCATAGGATAAACGGCTACACTGGCCTTGTTCTGACCAAGCTCGACGTCCTTGGTGGCCTCGAGGAAATCAAGATATGTACCGGATACGAGCTGGATGGAGAAGTAATCGAGGTAATGCCAACTAGCTGTGATGATCTGGCTAGGTGCATACCTGTTTACGAGACGCACCCGGGTTTCCCAGCGTTGTCCGATGATGAGTGGATAGCAATGGCAGACGACTCAAGGTCAACCGGGTCAGGTCTACGGGCAATGCCGGAGATCGTACTCAGATACGTGCGCAGGATAGAGGAGCTCTCAGGCATCCCGGTAGTCAGCGTAGGTGTCGGACCGGATCGGCGCGCCTCCATAGCCAGCTCTGGAGGGCCCTTCGATGTCGACTCGGTCGAGGCAACCTTCTAATCGACTGACACGGACGGACACACATGGGATTCAAGTCCAACGCCCGCAAGAGGCGCAAGGAGGCCGGCATAGATGCCAATTCTTCCTCGAAGTCGGACGATGAGTACGTCGGGGAGGTCAGATGCGATGTCGCAGGATGTCAGAACTGGGCGGACAAGAAGGTAGGGGGCCGCAAGCTAGCGTTCGACAGAGCAGCAGATGTTTGGGGCGAGTCAGGACTCAGCAGGGACTCCCGTAGAATCACTGTTTGCAAGTCCTGCTACAGGCACTGGAAGAAGGCCAAGAAGGACGAACCGACCGAGTGGACTTAGAAAATCCCCAATCGTAACAATGTTAGATGGACGCCGTCAGCGAGCATCATGTCGGAACAACCCATGAATGAGCCAATATTGGGATACGCTCCAGGAAGCTCCGAAAGAGAGTCTCTGATGGAAGAGATCGACAGGCAGCTGTCCGAGGTCATCGAGATACCCTGCATCATCAATGGCGAGGAGGTCTACACTGGTACCACGACGACCCAAGTCGTGCCTCATGACCACGGGCACGTTATCGCCAAAGTCCACCTTGCAGGCAGGGATCAGATTGAGGCGGCCTGCGATGCAGCGGTCAACGCCCAGGGCGAGTGGATAGGGATCGGTCTCGAAGCAAGGTGCGAGATTTTCGAGAGATGCGCGGACTTGCTTGCCGGCGACTGGAGGATGAGGGTCAACGCGGCAACCATGCTAAACCAATCCAAGACGGCATTCCAGGCCGAGATAGACGCTGCATGCGAACTGATAGACTTCTGGAGGTTCAACTGCCACTACGCCAGGGGCTTCCATGACGACTTCCAGCCACTGGTCTCTCCCGAGGGCGTCCTGAACACTACTGACATCCGGCCCCTCGAGGGATTCGTACTATCGATAACCCCGTTCAACTTCTCGAGCATCGCTGCGAACCTCCCCAGCGCACCGGCAATCGTCGGGTGCACCGGCGTCTGGAAGCCCAGTAGGAACTCATACCTCTCAAACTACGTTCTGATGCAACTAATGTTGGAAGCAGGACTTCCCCCGGGGGTAATCAACTTCCTCCCCGGATCGGGTGCCGAGATCACGGAAGTCGCACTGTCCAACCCCGACTTCGCGGGCCTGCACTTCACTGGCTCGACCGCCACCTTCCAGGGGCTCTGGCAGGAGATAGGGCTGGCACTGCCGGGGCTACGGTCATACCCGCGCATAGTGGGCGAGACGGGAGGCAAGGACTTCGTGGTCGCTCACCCGGACTGCGACAGGAGGGGCCTTCTAGTGGCCCTGCTCAGGGGGTCATTCGAGTATCAGGGGCAGAAGTGCTCAGCGGCAAGCCGCGCTTACGTCCCACGGTCCGTATGGGAGGGGATTTCAGAGAACCTGATAACGGAGATTGGCAAAATAAAGATGGGCGATGCCAGGGACTTCACTAACTTCATGACCGCGGTCATCGACAAGAGGGCGTTCGACAAGATCTCCGGATACATCGACAGGGCATCCGAGAGAGACACCTGCGAGATCGTCTGCGGAGGGGGGTATGACGACTCGGTAGGGTACTTCATCGAGCCAACGGTAATCGTAACCACCGATCCGGACTCCGAGTCCATGATAGAGGAGATATTCGGCCCCGTCCTGACAGTCTACCTCTACGACGACGAAGACTTCGAGAGCGTCCTAGAAGTATGTGACAAGGCTTCTCCCTACGCACTGACCGGTTCAATATTCTCGAGCTCCGAGGAGAACGTCCAGAAGGCCTACGAGGCCCTCAGGTTCACTGCCGGGAACTTCTACATCAACGACAAGCCAACCGGGGCCGTAGTGGCCCAGCAGCCATTCGGGGGGGCTAGGGCGTCTGGCACCAACGACAAGGCAGGGGGCCCCCTCAACCTGCTCCGGTGGATATCGCCACGCTCAGTCAAGAGGACCCTCGACATACCCCAGGACTGGACATACCCGTTCATGGGAGCGGACGAATGAGGTCCCAACATTGAATATCCTGTTTCCCAGGGGGGAAACGGGGGAGCTTAGTGCTGAGAGGTCGCCGCGAGGCGACGACCCCTTGACCTGATCTGGGTAATACCAGCGGAGGGAGAGAAATGGATACGAATATCGCATACGGATTGATGATTGCAACGCTGGGTGTCTTCGGTTACATCGGATACCAAGCATCGAATGCCAAGGAGATCGAGGCCGATGACTACCTCTCGGCCAGGGGCTCGCAGGACTGGCTGCGAATCGGGCTGAGCCTGTTCGCCTCCGGGATGGGGATATGGATCCTTTTCGGCCCATCGGAGGTCGGCTACTACGGCGGGTTCTGGGATGTAGTCGGCTACGCCGTCTCCGCGTCCATGCCATTCCTACTTCTGGCGTATGTCGGACCGATGATCCGCGAGAGGCTGCCGTCGGGAGTGACTCTGGCCGACTACGTGCGCATCCGCCTAGGCAGGCCAATGCAGGTCTACGTGGGGCTGATTTCGGTGCTATACATGTTCACCTTCCTGTTCGCCGAGTTCACTGCAATCGGCAAGGGGATGGAGACTCTCTCCGAGATGGAGCCGCTAATCCCCATGGCACTTGTTGGGATTGTCACCGCAGGGTACGTATCCAGAGGCGGCCTTCCAGCATCCCTAGCGACCGACAGAGTCCAGGCGTGGACCATCATGTTCCTCGTGGTGGTCCTCTTGCTCGTTCTTTTCGGCGGAGACATCGGGGGGCTGATTGATGATGCTAGGGCATACAACCCCGAAGACTCCTGGAGCATCGGGTCTATGTCGTACATGGAATCTTTCGATTCGGGCCTGGCTCTGATCATCGCTATCACCGCTGCTGAGATGTTCTCCCAGGGGAACTGGCAGCGGGCGTGGGCGTCTGAGTCCGACGAGGCCCTGGCCAAGGGGGCATGGCTCGCTGCGGCCCTCGTCCTCCCGCTGGTATTCGTGATGGGCGTCCTCGGGACCGTCGTCGCTGGGCAGGGGGCCGTTACCGACCCGTCTGCAGCCTTCTTCTACCTGATTGAGGATGCCGGTGTTCTGTTTGTAGCCGCATTCATCGTCCTTGCAATCGCTCTGGTATGCTCCAGCGTCGATACCCTGCAAAATGCCATTGTGGCTTCGATATCAAGAGACCTCAGCGATAGCACGATGAGTCTGCAGAATGCGCGTTACTTGACAATCGGCATGATTCCCATAGCAATCTATCTGGCCACTGGCCCTACCGTTCCTTTCAGTGTCCCCATCATTGGATTGTTCACCTTCGATGCACTCGGTGTGTTTCAGATATTCCTCTTCGCCGACTTGTTAGCTGCAGCCACGGTTATGCCAGTCCTTCTCTCACTGTGGGGCGAGGTGTCGGCCAGAGGTGCACTACTGGGTGCAGTCTGTGGGTTGCTATCCGTAGTCGCATACGGCACATTCACAGAAGATCTTGGAACAGGCATATGGTATGTTTTCTCGCCTACAAACGAGTTCGGCCTAGCGAACCTGCACGTATTCCTCTCAGCGGTAATAGGCTCCTCCATCGTGACGGTCGCTGGGTCCTTCGCACTCCCTGACGATGAATGAGTGGCCCTTGCGCTTTGTTCATGAACGAACCCTGCCACGCGTGCTCGTGGATGGAAGGGCGCCACTGTCTATTCTCCTGCCCTGGAAGGGCGTGTGGAGGCCAATGTGGTCTCGCAGGGAGGACATGGGCGGGTGGATGTTCACCCTGTTCGTATTCGCATTGGGTGTGTCCTGCGTGGCGATCCCCTACTTCGCTTCAAACAACATCGCGGCAAGCTACCTTTCGACCGTCTGGGATCCCGAGATAGCCTTCGACCGAGACTTCCCCGTGATAAATTGGATGATCATCCCGTATGCCGCGCTGTACCTCTTCTACCCAGCGACACTCTTCATCGCCCCCCGTGATGACAGGGGCAGGATGGAGCTAGCACTGGGAATCCAGGGGCTAGCGCTCGCCACGATGCTGTGCGTCTTCTTCTTCATGGCGCTGCCTGCCGAGATCGATCTCAGGGACCAGCTCGACACCCATTGGCTGGACCACCCCCCCAACGCGTTGGAGGACGCGCTCTTCGGCTTCATCCACTTCTCCGACAATCCCTGGAACGCTTGGCCGAGCCTCCACATCGTCCACTCGTACCTGCTCGCCAGGCTGATGACCTTCTGGGTCGTCAGGGAGCACCCGGAGAGCAAGGCAGCTTCCGCGTTCATCGCCATACTGTGGATCGAGTGGGTGCTGCTATGCATAAGCATCCTCGCCACCAAGCAGCACTACCTGTTCGACCTGTTCACCGGCGCATTGGTGGGAGTGGTTTGCTGGAGGCTCTTCCTGCCCGTCATGGAGATGGTGGAGCGCAAGGGGCCATCAGAGATGGCCACCGAGAGCGGCTGGCAGGACTAGTTGTTGTAGACTATCGGAAGGAAGGCGTTAGCCGCCGACTCGCAAGCATTCGCAACGTCGTCCATCCTCTGTAGGACCCTGTACATGTGCATGGCTGCGAGAGCCTCATCGTCTCCCTCGCTGAAGACCAGGGACGCTGCCCTGCCCTCGACTAGATCTGCATCGTGCTCGGCCAGGTTCACCTTGTCAATCAGCTCGCCTAGCTTCTCGCGACCCGCCTTGGTGTACCCGGAAAGGGTCAGGTCACGGAGTGCGGTGACCGACTCCTCGTAGAGTGAAGCGGTCTTTGCCACTGACTCTCCCATCTCCTTCAGGGCTTCCCTGGCCCCCTCATTCTCGTAAAGCGGCCTGAACGACAGCTGCTCAGCCACATTCTGCGCATAGTCCGCTATCCTGTCCTGCTTGCTCAGCATCTCCATGAAGTCCTCCGACCTCAGGAGGAGGCTCCACTGGCCAGAGCCAATCGCCTTCCTCAGGTCGTTCTTGATGTTGTCAGCCCTGAGCTCAGCGGCCACAGTGGCCTCTATCTCCTCAGACGGGTCCTTTCCGTCAGCAGCGGCATTGACAGCGACCAGCATGTGCTCAACGGTCTCGTTCACCGCCTCAGCATGAGTGTGGAACAGCTCGAAGTAGGTAGGGGACCCGACCTCGGGGCCGCCACCAACCTCAGCGAGGGCGTCCTCGACGTAGATCTCATCGTCGCGCGTGCTCCAAATCACGTAACCAACACCGGCTAGAGCAATTGGTATCACCACCAGTAGCTTGATCGGATCAGAAGCAACGGCGACGAATATCAATATCGAGCCGAATCCAGCAGCTGGGAGGCTCGCGACCCATGAAGCGAAGATCTTGCCGAACACCCTGAAGTCGACAGCCTTCGCGCCCCCAGCCAGGCCAACGCCGACCACTGCTCCGACCAGCGTGTGAGTGGTCGAGACAGGTACTGCGAGGAAGGGCATCGAGAAGATCAGTATGGTGGTCGCGGCCCCGAACTCGGCAGCGAATCCCCTCGTGGGCGTGATGTCAGTGATCTTGGTCCCTATGGTGTCCATGACCCTCCATCCCCAGGTCATAACACCAATCGCTATTCCAGCGCTCCCGAGGAGCACCAGCCAAACGGGAACTTCAGCCGACTCGGCCAATTCCCCGCCGCTAGACAGGACCTGGTACACGGCGGCCATTGGCCCGATCGCGTTCGACCTGTCGTTAGCCCCATGGGCGAAGGCGACGTAGGCAGCGGTGATGACCTGCAGCCAGACGAAAATCCTCTCGACCCCGTGGAAGCCGTCCTCCTCTCCCTTGAACTCGTAGTTCCTCAGGACGTAACCGAGGACCGCTGCCGCAATTACAGCGACAATGCTGGCAAGAATCAGGCTGTTGATCGGGAACCAGGCGTTGGCGTCCATCGGGTTCCAGGAACCGTTCTCCTTGACTGGCAACCAGTCGTACTTGCTCTCAATCCACCCCTCTGACTGCGCCCTCGAGAAGAAACCCTTCAGGGCCTTGAACTGGAGCGCCAGCCCTAGGACGAAGAATGTCGGTATAGCCAGTATCGGTGCGAGCCACCTCGACCTCCCAATCGGGTCGTCGGCCTCGAGGATGGTCTCCCTAACTATGAAGAAAGTGAAGAACGCCAGGAGGGCGCCCATCAGCGGGCTAGCCACCCATGACATCACGACCTTCTGGATGACCTCCCAGTCGATCAGGGAGGTGTCATGCTGAACCTCGAGAACCAGCCCCACACCGACAATACCGCCGATTATGCTGTGAGTTGTGGATACGGGCAGCCCGTATCTGGTTGCTACGGTAAGCCAAACCGCGGCAGCCATCATGGCCGCAATGAACCCGTACATCAGATCGTTCGCGAAGCTTTCCGTGACCGTCTCGAAGTCCACAGAGAGGATGCCCTTTCGCACGGTGTCCGTAACCGCGTCACCAGCGAAGAACGCACCTGCGAACTCGAATATGGCGGCTATGATCACTGCCTGCTTGAGCGTAAGGGCCCTTGACCCGACAGACGTACCCATTGCATTGGCAACATCATTAGCTCCGATGTTCCATGCCATGTAGGCACAAACCACCAGAGATACAATCAGGACTAGACTCATTATCGGTTCCATGACCCCTTGCGATAAATGACAGGTATATTGATTTACAAATATATTTTCTATATAGTTATCTTAATATCGTTACACTAGAGGGCTACTATAACTATTTATTTAGACTCCACCTCGGAAGTACGTGAATCATGAGGGAGCACCTAAGTCAGAGGTAAGGAGATTACAACAGACTGGTGGTTCCACATTCATAGTCAGTCTGCCTAAGAAGTGGGTTACAGAACATGGTTTGGCTGCCAAGGACCACGTGCGAATAGAGTGGCGTCCATCGGGAACCCTGAGAGTGATTCCAGAAGCATCATCCATTAGCAGACGTAGGGAGGTGGCAATAGATCTTGATGATGTTCCAGAGAACATGGTGTTCGATCACCTAGTAGCAGCTTATTTGGCAGGCACTCAGGTGATTAGAATACGTTCAAACTCCGGATTCTCTCGAACAGAGAGGAAGATATTCCGGAAATTCGTCAATACCTCAAGAGGCGTCGACATATCATCGGAAAGTGAAAACTCGATAGATATGATAAGTCTACTGAGTCCTTCGGAGATGCCACTCTACTCAAGTCTGAATAGGATGTATCTCCTAATCCTGAGTCAAATTAGAGATGTCGTAGACGTTCTTGGAGGTTCAGATAAGGAAGTTCTAGAGGACTGCCATGAAAGAGAGCAGGAGGTGGACGCGATCAGGCTACTTCTTGAGAGGCAGGTAGGGCAGATATTGGAGTCTGCTAGTATCGAGGACTCATTGGGGACTTCGAGATGGGAGGCGTCGGAATTGGGAAAAGTCGTCAGGACGATGGAAAGAATGGGCGATCACTCATATGCTCTTTGCAAATTAACTTTGGAGAGGGAGGACAGCAGTCAATTGTCGATCGAAGAAACACCCTTGGATGCAATTCCGGTGTGGCAGGAATCGATTAAACTCCTTATCTCTAACTTTCGGAAGAGAAAGGTATCCGAGATTCACTTGGCCAAGGAGAGACTTTCTTCAGCCTTAGTGGGTCTCGAGGATTTCGAGACAGAACTCAGATCTAGTTCTATGGAAATCTCAGAAGCCCTATTCCTGGACCGTATTTCTGAGTCTCTGAGGAGGATATGTGCCTATTCCATAAACATGAGCGAGATTTTACTGAATATTCAATCTCACAGAGATTCCTTTGAGGTTTCTTCCCCTCAATTAGGTAGAATTTAGGCCACTGACTCGAGTATGTAGAAAGCACCGCTGGCAACTATTCCCGACATCACAATCTTACGGATCAACTCCGACTTCATTGTCTCCAACCACCTCTTGCCAACCCTGACTCCAAGCAGGGCTGCTACCACCAAAATGGCAGTCAGTTGGAGGTGCTCCACAATCTCGTCCGGCCTGAAGAACAGGTAGACGGGAATCCGCGATAGGTCCACGCAAAGCGCCAGGACGCTAGCCGTGGCGGCGTACGTCATCTTGTCGCTCAGCCTCCTCGTCAGGAACATCGCCCTAAGGGCGCCCTGGTGCCCTGAAAGGCCCCCCATGAATCCGGAACCGAAGCCACCCACCCTGTCATTCGCCTCAGGAATCCTGTACCCGGTCCACGACTCGCTGAGGGTGAGTATCGGCAGCAGCACCAGGAAGACGCCTATCACGGCCAGCAACGGGTCCTGCGGTACCTGGTTCTGAAGCAGCGCCCCTATGATTGCCCCCGCGACCAGCCATACCCCGTAGTGCCGGAACGCGGAGAGGTCGACGCTTTCCCTCAGTGCAACGAACTTCCCGGCGTTGTGGGCGCCATGGACCACCGCAACGACGGCAACCGCCTCGTGGGGCCCCATCATCAGGAGAACAACCGGCGTCAGCATGGTCGACAGCCCGAACCCGGCAGGCACCGTCAGCGCGGCCGCTAGGAAGCAACCGAGGAAAGCGAGCACCACCATCTCCATTCTCGCACCTACCCGAGGATCCCCGAGACCAGTGCCGGCTGGGTCAGGTAGGCGAGGAGCCCCGCACCTGCGAACATCATCATCCAGGCGCCCGTGGCCTTTACGACCCCTGTCGACCTCCTGAGGAAGTCAAGCATGGCCTGCCTGCCAGTCCCTACGAGGGCGGTCACGGTGACCATCAGGATGGTGGCGGAGAGTATCAGGCCCAGCATGCCCGAGAGGAATGCGCCGTCACCGACCACAGTGAGCCATGCTACGAACGGGAACACGGCCGCCGCCGTGCAGTCCACAGAGGCGGCGCTGTACCCTATGCCCCACAGGAACATGTTCCTGCGCGGAGTGAATCTCTCGTCGGACTCGTCAGTCTGGTACTTGTCCAGCGCCCTCTGGACCCATGCCAAGAGGTGGGACGTCCATCCGAGCAGCATCATCCCGCCCAGGATGAGCAGCAGCCATGCTATCGCCACCGCGATGTCGTGCAGGGCCCCCGAGAGGTCAACGATCCCGTCCAAGCCGAAGATTATCGCTCCTACCACCGTGAAGAACGCCAGTTGCCCGAGGGCAGCGAACAGGCCCACCTCGACGGGCCTCGGCATGCTACCGGTTATCTTGCCCGCCTCGATCAGCTCGTCCTGCCTCATTCCGAGGTTCAGGTAGTAGGTGATGTACGACGGGAGTACGGGGAACGCGCAGGGGGAGAAGTAGACCAGCACCCCTAGGAAAAGCCCGATCAGGAACACGCCCGCCATCGAGCTGTCGGGCTTCTCTATGCCGAACCTGAGTGACTCGGCATCCCCCTCGTTAGCCCTCTCGATCGCTGAATCGAAGGAGGACCAGCCATCGAGTGGCGTCCCAGTGCCCTCCTTGGCGACCGCATAGCCCTCGTGGTCTATCACAAGGACGAGGGGGATGGCCTGTGCGAAGTAGTGCTCGACCAAGTCTCCCCTGGTGCCGTCATCGAGGATCACGGAATCGGGCCCACCGTTCGCAACCGGCCAACTCATGTGCTTGTCAGAATCCGAGTCTCCGAAGGTCGAGTTTATCCTGTCGAAGTCCTCGTACGCGTACCAAGTTGCCACGGACAGGGCGACGACCGGGTACTCCCCTTCGAGAGCCCCCCATTCTTCGATGCGCTGGTCGATGTGCTCCTGGACGTAGTGGCAGTTGGCGCAATCCACCGCCATGAAGTCTAGCACGATCACGCTGCCCCTGAGGTCGCTCAGCCTGATCATTCCCGAATCATCGGCGATGGCATCGTCGATACCGGTCCTGTTCATCGATTCGACCTCGAAGTCCGGGCTGACCTCGACTACGTCACTTACGCCGTATGCCGACGAGGACAACCCGAAAAGGCTGAGCGATGAGTACCCGATAATGCAGAACAGAACGACGCCCACGCCGAACCCTTTCCAGGTGTCCCTTTCCCTGAGGACCCCGAAGTCCAGACCCGCAGCCATGTTTGTCCGAATCGGGCCGGACTTTTGATTCCGGCGGGAGATGGCGCCCCAGTCGCGTCATCATGCTTATCGTGAGGGCTCAGCCCGCATGGACCCGGGGCTCGTGGTCTAGGGGTTATGACGTCGCCTTCACATGGCGAAGATCGCAGGTTCAATTCCTGCCGAGCCCACCATTCATCTCAGAATGTCGTCAAGTAGGGACGATGCGCCTATCCTGAGCCTCGACGGGCCGGAGATGTCCGCCTCATTGGAGTCCACGATTTCGATCAGCCTCTCGACGTCCCCCCTGACTCTAATTCCGCCTGATAGCTTGACTCCCCTGTCCTCTCCCATCGTTACGGAATGACGCTTGACCTCGAAAGACAGTAGCCGTGCGTCCTCATCGCTGCATCCTCCCCTCATGCCCGTGCAGCTCTTCACGAAGTCAGCGCCAGTTGCCAGTACCATGCGAGTCACTGCCCTGATGGCGTGCTCTCCCAGAAGGGGGGTCTCGATGATTACCTTGAGCGTCCGGCCTGAAGACGCCTGCCTCATGGCCTCGAGCAGGGACAGGTCTTGCTCCCCGGGGAAGTCGTCGGAGTCCCGGGGCTCTAGGACGCAGTCTATCTCGTCCGCCCCTGACCTCACTGCATCCTCTATCGACTCGCGAATCGACGTAGCGTCGTCCCCCCCGACGGGGAATCCGCCGGCCACGGCAGCCACGGAGATCCCGTCATCCAGCATCCCCCTGACCAGCTCAACGTGCTCGGAGAATACGCACACGGCGGCGGGCCCGTGCTCGTTGGCCCTGTCACATATCCTTCTCAGATCGGCCTCGGAGGCATCGTGGTCCAGCAATGTGAGGTCCAGGATGTCGAGAATATCCCTCGTATCCATGGAAACGCTCACCCGTGTCTCGCCTCGAAATCCCTCATGAAGGAAACCAAAGCCTCTACGCTGTCTATTGTGCATCCGTTGTACATGCTCGCCCTGATTCCTCCGACGCTCCGATGGCCCTTCAGGCCGCCCATTCCAGCGGCGACGGCCTCCTCCAGGAATGCTGGCTCCAGGCTCTGGTCGGCTAGCCTCCAGGTGACGTTCATGACTGATCTCGATCCGGCTTCGGCATGAGGGGCCCAGAATGAGGTCCTATCCAGCTCATCGTAGAGTAGCGTTGCCTTCCTCCTGTTCCTATCTATGGCCCCTTCCAAACCCCCGTTCCTCTCGACCCAAGCCATTACCCTGTCCAGGACGAAGATGCCGAATGTGTTGGGGGTGTTGAACATGGATCCCTTGGACACGTGGGTCCTGTAGTCCATCATCGTGGGAAGCCCATCCCCTATCTTGGAAATTGCCCAGGGGGAGATGATCACCAGGGTGACCCCGCTCGGCCCCAGGTTCTTCTGGGCCCCTGCATAGACGAGGTCATGGGATGAGATGTCCAGTGGGACTCCGCAGATGTCCGAGCTTGCATCCACCACCCTAGGCTTACCCCCACTGTCCGGAAGGTGGTGGAACTGTGTTCCGAAGAGGGTGTTGTTCGAGGTGTAGTGGACGTAGTCAGCATCGTCCCTGATGACGTAGTCGCCGTTACTGGGGACAGAAACGAATCCGTCTCCCGACCCATCCCAGGCTGATTGCACATCACCAACCCTGCCGGCCTCCTTGATGGCCTTCTGGGACCATCCGCCAGTTACTAGGAAGTCCGCCTTTCCAGCCTCCCCGAGCAAATTTAGGGCGGTCATGTAGAACTGGGTTGAGGCACCGCCCTGGAGGAATAGGACATGGTAGTCACCGGGCACGGAAAGAACCCTCCTCACCCTTTCCTCGGCCGAGTCTATTACGCTCTGGAAGACTTCGCTCCTATGGGACACTTCCAGTAGCCCGAAGCCACTGTCGGATAGATTAGGAAGCGCCTCGGCTACTTCGGACACCACTTCGAGCGGGAGCACCGCTGGCCCCGCACCGAAATTGTGCACTCTGCCCGCTCCAGTCATGCTTGGACGTGCAATCCCCGGTCTTTCAGCCCATCGGAGGGCACGACAGGGTTCATCTCCACTAGGCGAGACGCCGGGGCGTGCTCCGTATCGGCTTGGTCATGCTTCAGGGCGCGAGACACGCGCATATCGCCGCAATAGAGGCAGCGTCTTCGCGTTCTGGCATTATGGTGGAGATTCACGAGATCAGAAAACTCTCCGATCTTCAATCGTCCGACCCTCAAGCACTCGTTCTACCGGGCGGAGAGTCGACCACCATGAGGCTGACAGGACTCGACGAGGCATCGAATCTGCTTCCCGGGCTCTTCCAGTGGATCAGGGATAGGCCGACACTGCCCGTGCTGGGCACTTGTGCGGGAGCAATCCTCCTCTCGGACCCACAGGATGGGGGCTACCCACTGGTCGATGCCAGAATCGACCGCAATGCGTACGGCAGACAGTCCGACTCATTCCAAGACACTCTCTACTCGCCCCTATTGGGGTGCGACTTTCCCGGAGTTTTCATCAGGGCCCCGAGATTCATATCACACGATGCAGAGATCTCAGCGATGCACGGGGACGAGGTGGTCGGTGTGAGGACCGGTAATGTCGTAGCTCTCACATTCCACCCCGAGTTATCCGGTGACCCGGGGTTCCACGTCTGGCTTCTGGAGTCAGCCAAGGAGGCCTTTCAATGAGCATTCTGCCTCAGACTGTAGAGGTTGCAGAGACTGCCGATCTTGCAGATTGCGAGGGTTGCATACAATGCCAGATGGGCAGCAAACTGGTACTTTTCATAACGGGCAACTGCCATTGGAGGTGCGACTATTGCCCTCTCTCGGAGACCAGACGAGATATCGATTTCATGTACGCCAACGAAAGGCCCTGTGGGTCGTTCGACGAGGTAATCGAGGAGGCCCGGGCCATGCGAGCAACTGGGGCCGGGATCACAGGGGGAGACCCGTTAATGGCAAGGGAGAGGTCTTTGGAAGGAATCAGGGCCCTGAAGGAGGAGTTCGGACAAGAATTCCACCTCCATATGTACACCAGCATCCCATTCCGTCCGGAATGGGCCGCAGATTTCGCAGATGCGGGCCTCGATGAAATCCGCTTCCACTTCTTGGATTTGGAGGCAGACCAGTACAAAGAAACAATTGCAGCCTGCGCACGGTCCGGTATCCTGACTGGAGTCGAGCTCCCCTGCGAGCCAGACAAGGAGGAGGAATTGATGCAGATTCTGGAAGACCTGAGGGACTTCGATGTGAGCTTCCTGAACCTGAACGAGCTTGAGATAACTGTGGGGAACCACGACAACATGGAACTCAGGGGATTCAACTTGTCAACCGAGATTACCGCTGGTGCCGAGGGATCATCCGAGCTCGCACAATCCCTCAGGGACAGGGTGATGGCGGCTTCGATCGGCGCTAGAGACCCACTGGATGGAAAGGCCAGGGAGCCGTATGGATTCCACTTGAAGTACTGCACCTCGGTTTACAAGGATGCAGGCCAGATGAGGAGGAGATTCATGAGAAGGGGGGAGGCAACTATCGCACCGCATGAGACATTGAGCGATGATGCAACCTTGTTCTTCGGGGCAATTTACTCGTCGTTCGAAGATCACTCTGCTTGGGTCGAGGAAATTTCTGAATTCACCGGACTTCCGACTAGGTTCCTCCACTATGACCGGGATGAGGGCAGGATAGAGATGCCAATATCAGTCGCCGAGGAAATATCTGAAGACGCCGAAGCCCCTGTGGCAGTGATCGAGGTAACGCCTACTTTCGACCGTACTGAGGTGTCTCTCGTGTGGCTCAATGAACATAGGCCCTGATTTTCTACCACGTTGGGTTGATATGGCCCCGTCCCCCGCTATTCCATAGTGCCAGTCAAGTCAGTCGAACCCGGGGACAACTCGGTGAATCCCTACAGGAGGCTTTCAGCCTCTCAGATGGTCACTTGGCAGGCCTGTCCACGCCTCTGGTACTACAATTACATTCCAAGATTGAGGGGCCCCCTGCCGCCTCAGATTATCAGGGGCAATGCAGCAGAGTCCTGCATCTCAAAGGTCCTCAGGGACTCTCCCTCGATCGTCCCTGCTAACTCGGGAGACCTCCTGAAATCCCCGATTCTTGACGACGGGCGTCCCGCCTACGACTTCAGCGACCTTTGGCCCGCTCCTTCGCTGCTTCCAATGGATAGCTCCGAATGGCCATCCACCAGGGACTCTCTCGAGGAATGGGCCCTTTCTCGTGCAGATGCACATTTCCAGTCATCATGGGACGATGCAGTTGCAGATTGGGAGTCAATATCGAACAAGGTCGGATCATCGGAAGGGGCCAATGAGCAGGAATGCAGGGAGATGGTGGCCAACGGGATCAGAATGCACATTGACCAGGTAGAGGCTTGCATGAGGGCGGGAGGCGGACCACATGCAGAATCCTGGAGGCTGGGCAAGCACAGGCACAACTGGCCAGCCCCGGATGGCTTCCCACGAGTTTGGGAAGAGCCACATCCTTGCGCCCAGGAACCGGGTTCCGAGGTCTCATGGTGCGAGGCATGGGAGCTGGCCCGCCCATGGTTCGTAGATCCCGATTCTGGCTCATTCACGCAGACGACATCACACCCAGAAGGATGGTTCCAGGGCGAGTATGATTTGGTATACAGGTGGACTGGCAAACCCTCTGTGATAGACATCAAGGCTTCCAAAGGAAAGGGGGATAGGTCGGGAGGCTATATCGAGCAACTCCGGCTTTACGCATGGCTCTGGTGGGAAACTCACAACAGGGCCGAGGAAGTAGAGTCACTGGGGATTTGGTATCTTGGACCTGGCTCGGTCAAGGAAGTGCCACTGCCGACTCCAGAGGAACTAACCCAATACGGAGATGATCTGAAGGATGTGTACAACCTATTACATGCAAACGATCCTCAAATGGAGGACTGCCCTGCAGAACCATCTCCCCTCCGCTACTTCGACGAGGGGGGTAAGCCATCCAAGACCCCTATTGACCCGAATCCCCTGGCCAGATGTGTAAGATGCGATTTGAGAGGTGTCTGCGAGAATGGGGATCATGACCTAGAACTGCCCATGGAGGACAGGATCGAGAGATTCGGTCATGCATGGCCTATCACTCACATGGGCTCGTTGAAGACAAGGGTGGATGCGACAGGCACGGTCTCTGAAATCAGGGGGCCAAGGCTCGAGGATGACGGATCCATAGAATTGTCATTCAAGCTGTTGGATGGTTATGATAGGGCCAAGGTAAGACCTTCGAGATACGGCTCTCCGAGGAGTGTCACAAGGTCAATTTCAAACGACTGCAGAGTAGTGGTGAGGAATGCCATTCCATCAGTATGGAGGGGGGAGATGATTCTCGAGTTGGACGAAAAATCCTCAATCTCCCTGGCAGAAGAAGATGACTCTGAACCCATTGTTGAAATCGAGACAAGAGCCAGTATAGTTGGGAGGATCTGGTCGGTCGACGCGTTTCCAACTGGGGTCGGAGTTTCTAGGTGGTCAGTAACTCTGTTGGACAAATCCGGAATTGCAGGTGCTGTAGCATTCAAGCAGTTCATTCCGGTTACCGCTGCGAGCATGGGCAGAGGTGATGAGATAGCCATTCTGAATGGAGAAGTCGGGGAGTTCAACGGTCGTCCGCAGGTCAGAATAGGGCCCAATACCAGGGTTGTCCCACTTCGTTCTTCCAGCGACCTGCCTGACTTTTGAT
>PATJ01000001.1 GCA_002713545.1 Acidimicrobiaceae bacterium | reverse complement strand
GGTCAAAGGGGCCGGACTTAAGCTCCGGTGCATAGTGCTTCGCAGGTTCAAATCCTGCCCTCTGCACCAATCATCTGATGCGTGTCATGGAGCAACCAAGCTCGCCATCAATCCCAGCGACATCAAGTTTCTTGATGGATACGGTAGCAGCGACGACTTCCCCTGGGGACATTACCTCATCCAGTAATCCTGACGCAAGAGTCTCCAAAAGGGCGCTCCTCTCCCTCGAGACGACTCTATCGATTGAAGAAGAAAGAAATTCATAGTCGAGAACCATGTCAATCTGATCTTCCTCCGGCTTGGAGGCGCCTTCAATAATTACGTACAGATCAAAGCTAATTCTCTGGGGATTACCAATCTCATGCTCATACACGCCGATATCGACCTCCCTCACAGAGTTTTCCAAAAAGAGAGTCGTGAAATCATTAGCCCCAGATTTTGCCAAATCCCTTAGCAACTCGACGTACGAACTCACTATACCCCCTCCGTTTCAAAATAGACATCCCTCTCCCTGGCGAGAAATCTCTCTCCCGCATCCACAAAAATTGTCTGGCCCGTGATGGATCTGGATCGCATGAGGAAGACGACTGCCTCAGCTATATCATCCGGGCTCGGGCCGAAGCCCAATGGGGCCTCGGATTGGGCCCTGGCGAATCCTGCCTCGGTCTGTTCCGGACTTGGAAGAGTGTGACCGGGTGCCACAGCATTCACGCGTATGGAAGGTGCCAGACCCCTTGCCAGAGCGTCAGTAACGCCCGACATTGCATACCTCGAGGCAGTATAAGATAGATGATCGGGGTTGGGTTGAGCGATCTTTTGATCTAAAATATTGACAATGCATGCCATTTTTCCATCCGGAAGTCTTCTGGCCAGTTCTCCGATTAGCAATATCGGAGATAGGGCGTTGACCTCCATATGATCGGACCAAGACTCTGTTGAGATGTTTGAGATGTCATCATGAGAAAACTTGGAAGCGTTGTTAACTAGACCTACAACGGGACCAAGTGACTCTTCCGCCTTGGAGATAATTTCTGATACTGACTTGGAATCGGACAGATTGCACTTGACATGCGTGGCTTTACCTCCGGAGGATTGTATCTCTGAAACTACCTCCTTGGCTTCATTCTCGGAAGAAAAATAGTGGACTGCTACTGAGAATCCGCTTCGAGCCAGCGCTAAAGAAATGTTTCTGCCAATCCTAGTTGCACCACCCGTAACAACCACTGTGCCTCCGGGCATGACGCCCCGAGTAAACACGCCCCTATTACGGGTTGTTCTCGATAGGCTCGTAGAGAGCGTCATGAGAATGGTTAATTTCGTACCTCCATCCGAGAGAACCGATGGTCACTCGCCTGCCCCTCGCTAAGGATGCCCCGGGCAGTGGCAATGGATGCGCCGTAACTCCTTCGGAGAGTGCTAAATCAAGAAGGTCCAGGGAAAGGAAGAGGCTTCCCAAGTGGTTCAAAACCTCACTTCCAGTAGGCGAGTCTCAAGTAAGGTACAACGAGACAAAAACTAGAGTTGTTGAGAATGGCTTGAATACAGTTTGCGAAGAGGCTCGGTGCCCTAACGTTCACGACTGTTGGGGAAGGGGAACTGCGACATTCATGATTGCAGGCGATGTCTGTACTCGTGGTTGTAGGTTCTGTGCGATTGATACTGCTAAGAATCCACCTCCCCTAGATCCTTCAGAGCCAGAATCATTGGCGGAAGCGGTTAGTAGAATGGGTTTGAGTCATGCAGTAATCACGGTTGTCAACAGGGACGATCTACCTGATGGAGGCGCTAGACATTACAGAGAATGCATCGCAGCAATTCATGAAAAATCACCCGATGTTGGCCTTGAGTTACTTTGTTCAGATTTAGACGGAGACATGGAGTCTCTTTCTACACTACTTGAGGGACTCCCTCTGAAGGTGTTTGCCCATAACGTCGAATGCGTGCCTAGGCTCGACTCGGTGGTGAGGGACCCGAGGGCATCATTCGAACGTTCGATCTCAATTCTAGTGGAGGCAAAGAGAATCAGGCCTGACATGCTGACAAAGAGTAGTATTATGGTGGGATTGGGGGAAACAGACGAGGAGGTATCCGAAGCGATGATGAGGCTCCGTTCAGCAGGAGTTGACATGATTACTTTGGGGCAGTACCTCCAGCCGGGTGACAGGCACCTCCAGGTGGATAGATTCCCAGAGCCATCTGCATTCGCGAAATGGGACAGGGAAGCAAGGGAAATTGGATTCAGCGCTGTCGCCAGTGGGCCCCTGGTAAGGTCTAGCTACAGAGCCGGACTGCTATGGGAAGAGGCCAAAGGTGGAGAGCCTGTAGTAACCAGAGAGTCGACTGGCTCGGCTGTGAGCTTCCTTAAGGTCGGCCAGATTAGCCAAACCCAAACAATATGAGCATGAAGAGATAGTGGTGAATCATGGCCGGAGATAGTTCTGATATCCCCCTGCACATCCCGGATGCCCCCCACAGGCCTGGTGATGAATCAGAATTTACCGATTGGCCCTGGAAACCCGAGGATCTTGGGATGTTGGAAATGGATTGCTCTGCCGAGGAATCATCAGAGCATGCAACCGGACTAGTAAGGGTTCTAGGGGACGACAATAGTGCCTCAGGAAAGTGGAATCCTAATCTTTCCCCCGAGGATCTGAAGATGGGGCTTGAGTACATGCTAAGGCTTCGAATTTTTGACGATAGGATGATGAAAATGCAGCGCACTGGTAAGCTTTCATTCTACATGAGGTCTTTTGGCGAGGAGGCAGTAGCAATTGCCCAAACAATGGCTCTAGAAACTCAAGACTGGTTGTTTCCGACATACAGGCAACCCGGAGCTCAATTTGTTAGAGGTCGCGATATGGTTAGCATGATTTGTCATTGTATTGGAAATGAGGAGGACAACGTAAAGGGGCGGCAGATGCCGGTCCACTACACGTACAAAGAGGGCAGATTCATATCTGTCTCAAGCCCTGTTGGAACGCAATTCAGTCAGGCTGTAGGAGTTGCTCTGGCCTCCAGATACAAGGATCTCGACGAGGTTACCATAACCTGGATCGGCGATGGTGCCAGTGCAGAGGGCGACTATCACTACGCACTGAACTTTGCAGCAATCTTCAAGGCCCCAGTCATACTAAATGTTGTGAACAATCAATGGGCAATATCAACTCACAGCAACTTCGCCAGTGGCTTGCAGAATTTTGCTATCAGAGGCATACCTTACGGGATACCGAGTATCAGAGTGGATGGGAATGATTTCCTAGCGCTATTTTCGGTTACTAGGTGGGCTAGGGAGAGGGCATCTATGGGATTAGGTCCAACCCACATAGAAGTTCTAACATATCGCGCGGGAGCGCACAGCAGCAGTGATGATCCTTCCAGATATAGGCCCCATGATGAAAACGAATACTGGCCCGGAGGAGACCCAATCGACAGGCTGAAGGATCACCTGATCAGTATCGGTGAGTGGACTGAGAAGGATCACGATGAATTATCTGAAAAGCTAGACTCCGAGGTCATGGGCGCTTACAAAGAGGCGGTAAAGTTCGGAGACTTGGCGAATGGCCCATACCCCTCATCGGATGCAATTTTTACCGAGGTTTACGAGACTCCGCCCTGGCACCTTATGGAACAATGGGAAGAAATGAAAAAGTGGAGGGATGAATAATGCCCAACATGAATATGGTGGAATCGGTCAATAGTGCACTGGACACCATGCTTTCGAATGACGAGGATGTGATAATTTTTGGAGAGGATGTGGGCTACTTCGGAGGGGTGTTCAGGACTTCTGATGGACTTCAAGAAAAGTTCGGAAAGCACCGTGTCTTCGACTCGCCCCTCTCGGAGGGAGGCATTGCTGCTACTGCCTTTGGGATGGGGATTAACGGGCTACGACCAGTCGTGGAGATTCAATTTGCAGACTATATTTTCCCAGCCTATGACCAAATCGTAAATGAGATGGCAAAGGTTAGACACAGGTCAGGAGGGGAGTTTTGGTGCCCCGTCACAATCAGAACTCCAGCTGGAGGGGGAATCAGGGGAGGTCATCACCACTCGCAGTCTCCCGAAGCCCAGTTCACTCACACCCCGGGGCTCAAGGTGGTCTACTGCTCTACGCCATACAACGCCAAAGGACTTCTAATCAGTGCGATTGAAGATAATGATCCTGTAATTTTCTTTGAGCCAAAAAGATGCTACAGGGGGCCATTCTACGGGGACCCGCACAATGTCCCGACATGGGGAGGTCACCCCGAGGCAGAGGTTCCTGAATCCCACTACTCAATTCCACTTGGTCAAGCTCGGCTGGCCCTCGAAGGGAATGATTGTACGGTAATTGCATGGGGTGCCATGGTGCATGTTTGTGAACAGGCCATAAAGGATAGTGGCATTTCCTGTGACTTGATCGACCTTCAAACACTAGTCCCCTGGGACAAAGAGGCAATTGAGGAGTCAATATCCAAAACTGGTCGATGTGTGATTGTCCACGAAGCTCCAAAAACCAGTGGTTTTGGGGCGGAAATGGTTGCTTCGATACAAGAAAGGTGTTTCTGGAGCCTTGAGTCTCCCATCGAAAGAGTTACTGGTTGGGACACACCTTTTCCCCATACTACTGAATGGGATTACATGCCCGGACCGGACAGGATAGCCGCGGCGATAGCCAAGACACAGGAGAATTAAGCATGGGAACGTACGAATTCAAGCTTCCAGATATTGGAGAGGGAGTAGTTGAGGGCGAGGTCGTGACATGGCATGTTTCTGTAGGTGACAAAGTCTCCGAAGATGACCCGCTTGTGGATGTAATGACCGACAAAGCAACGGTTACCATACCCTCTCCCACTGATGGAGTAGTTTCTTCCCTGAGCGGAGATGTAGGGGATATGATCGCAGTTGGCACTACTTTGGTAGAGTTCGAGTTGGAAGGATCTTCGGGGGGCTCGGAAGAGGCAGTGGAGGAAGAGTCTGCGCCAGTGGAGGAACCAGTGGAGGAAGAGTCTGCGCCAGTCACGGAATCGCAACCCATAGAAGAGAAGGCAGCAAAGGCCTCCCCTCCCAAAATATCCCCTCCGCCTCCCGAGATCAAAGCCCCTGCTATCGCTGGAAAGAAGTCAGGATCGATTCTGGCTAGTCCCGCAGTACGCAGAAGGGCCAGGGAATCTGGAGTCGATTTATCGGGCCTCAGTGGGAGTGGCCCTGCTGGAAGAATTCGGCATGCTGACCTCGATGCATTCCTCGCGGGAGGGGGGTCGGTAATGGGAGCTGCTCCGACTGCTTATTCAACAAAGAGGACGGAGATTACAGAGGTAAAGGTCGTAGGCCTGAGGAGGAAGATCTCCGAGCAGATGGTGAAGAGTGCTTTCTCCATACCCCATTTTTCCTACTTCGAGGAGGTTGATGTTACAGAGCTTGAAGAATTGCGTCAAATGCTGAACTCTAGCAGGTCTCCAGAACAACCAAAACTAACCTATCTTCCTTTCATTATGCTTGCACTCTCCAAGATTATGCCAGAACATCCTGAATGCAATGGCCACTTCTACGATGATTCAGGAGTGGTGCATAGGCATTCGGCGGTCAATCTTGGAATTGCCACTCAGACTGAACGTGGGCTCTATGTCCCAGTTGTCAAGCATGTCGAGTCTCTCGACATCTGGGATTCAGCTAGTGAGCTAATCAGAGTTTCAGGAGCTGCCAGAGATGGTACGGCGAGTTTGGATGACCTAACTGGTTCAACATTCACGATTACTAGCCTTGGTAGAGAAGGGGGATTGGGGGCCACTCCAATAATCAACCACCCTGAGATGTCGATACTTGGCGTCCACAAGGCACGGGACATGCCTGTTGTCAGGAATGGTCAAATCGTCGTTCGCAGAATCATGAATCTGTCCAGTTCATTCGATCACAGAGTTGTTGATGGGGCCGATGGTGCCAGTCTTATTCAACACCTAAAGAGGATGCTCGAGCATCCTGCTTTGATCTTCATGTGAGGATTCGAGATGGGCGAACTAAGGAAGTGTCAGGTTCTCGTTGTCGGTGCTGGGCCGGGAGGATACGTTGCTGGAATTAGGTCGGGGCAGTTAGGCCTGGACACGATAGTTGTCGAGGGAGATAAGGCGGGAGGGACCTGTCTAATCAGAGGCTGCATCCCCAGCAAGGCAATGATTCACGCGGCAGAGCGTTTCGAGTCCCTCAGCCGGCACGCGTCGGAGGGAGGACATATGGGAATCTCAGTTTCGGGAGAGCCGAGTCTGGACATGTCGGCCCTAGTTTCATGGAAAGATGGCATTGTTGAACGGTTAAACAAGGGTGTCGAGGGACTCTTGAAAGCGGCTGGCGTAGAGCTGGTCAAGGGTTGGGCGAATTTCACATCTTCCAATAGGTGCCTGGTTGAAACTTCAGACGGAACTATCGAAATCGAGGCAGAAAATGTCATATTAGCCACTGGATCGAGTCATATCGACTTGCCATTTATGCCATGTGATGAAGAATTTATTCTCTCATCTACTGGTGCTCTAGATCTTAAAAATCTACCAAAAAAGGTGGCGATTGTTGGAGGTGGGTACATCGGCCTTGAGCTGGGTTGTGCACTCGCCAAACTGGGATCTGAAGTCACTGTCGTTGAGGGCATGGACAGCATACTTGGCATATTCGATAAGGAATTGCGTAGGCCACTTGAAATATGGCTAAAGAAACACGGAGTAATCGTACACACTAACTCCCTCGCCAGAGGGGCAGAGGTGAAGGGCAAGGGGGCCTCGAAGAAGGTCGAGTTGAAATTCGAGAAAGGGGGAGAGGAGCATACTCTGAAAGTAGACAAGGTATTGGTTACTGTTGGGAGAAGTCCGAATACCAGAGACTGGGGATTAGAGAAAACAGGAGTGAGGATGGATGCAACTGGGCGATTCATCAGGATAGACAGGCAGTGCAGGACAAATGTCCCTGGCGTATATGCAATAGGAGACGTTTCAGGAGAACCAATGTTGGCCCACAAAGCCAGTGCCCAGGGGGAAATGGTAGCAGAAATAATTTCGGGGCTTGATAGGGAATTTGACAAGGTATCAATTCCAGCAATTGTTTTCACCGAGCCAGAAGTGGTCTCCGTTGGACTTCTGCCAGATGAAGCAGAAGAAAGGGGAGAGGCTGTCATTATCGGAAAATTCCCACTAGCAGCGAATGGGAGAGCACTGACTCTGGAGGCAGAGAAGACCGGTGGCTTTGTCAGAGTAGTGGCCAGGGAGTCTGATCATGTGATATTAGGAATCCAAGCAGTTGGAAGTCATGTGGCAGAGCTCCATGGTGAATTCATCTTGGCCTTGGAAATGGGCGCACTTTTGGAGGATATTGCTGAAACAGTTCACGCTCACCCGACAATGACCGAGGCATTCCACGAGGGCGTCCTGAAGACCCTTGGGCATGCCATCCACTCAGCATGAGGTATGGAGAATGAGGGCGATCAGAGTCCTCAGGGCCGGAATGGCTGAACACTCAGTTGTGTCTGAGGCCATGAAGGACCTTCAGAGGGACAGGATTGAAGGAAATATTCCAGATACCCTCATCATTGTAGAGCATCCAGAAGTCGTCACGATTGGGCCGAAGGCCAGGAGGGATGGTGTAGAGATTGACGGATACCCCACTATGGACACAGATAGAGGCGGGGGGATTACTTGGCATGGCCCCGGGCAGTTGGTGGTCTATCCCATCATCAAATGGGAAGTGGAAGATCAGAGTGTCAGGAAGATCATCGGAATACTAGAGGATTGGGCCATCGCTGCTATGAAAAAATGCGGGGTGGAGTCTTACAAAGACGAGTCCATGCAGGGGGCTTGGGTAGACGGCCATAAGGTCTGTTCGATAGGGCTTTCATTCTTGCACTGGGTAAGTCGCCACGGGATGTCGATAAATGTCGATACCCCTGGCTCTAGGGTCGAGGACCTGGAGGGCTGTGGGATGATTAGAGGGACCCACACAAGTTTGCACCAGCTTGGGTACTCGCAAGATAAATTTGGGAATCCCCTGGACGTTCGTCGTTTCGAGGAAGCATTACTCGAAACCTGCGAGGAAATTCTGAAGAGGGCCCCGATGAGCCCTGAAAATTGGACTCCGGAAGTTTTGGCATGATTCCAAGGAAGGGCGAATTGTCAGAGCACTGGGGACTTGATGATGAGACCGTATTTCTGAATCATGGTTCCTTCGGGGCCGCACCAGTCGCCGTATTGGAGGAGCAGGATAGAATTAGGAAATTAATGGAGAGGGACCCAGTACTTTTCGTCGAGAGAGAAAGTCGCGAAATGTGGTGGAAATCTATTATCGCGATTTCTGAATTCATGAATGCTGATCCCGATGGGATGGTCTTTGTGACCAATGCCACTGCAGGGGTCAATACGATCTTGAGGTCTCTTGACCTGAAAAAAGGAGATGAAATAATTGTTCCAAATCACGCATATCAAGCATGTTGGAACGCTATCGACTACGTCACCTCTAGGTCCGGGGCCGAAGCAGTAGTGGTCGATATCCCATTCAGAGTTAGTAATGAAGAGGAAGTCATTAGCCCACTACTTGATGCAGTGACCGAGAAAACAGTTCTTGCAATGATAGACACCGTTACCAGTCCAACAGGCCTCAGGATGCCATTTGAGAAACTGGTCAAGAAAATCCAAGGAATGGGTGTCGATGTTCTGCTGGATGCGGCACATGGCCCGGGAATCGTCAATATAGATATCTCCGAACTACAGCCTGCTTACATCACAGGGAACTGTCACAAATGGATTTGCACACCAAAAGGTTCAGCATTCCTACACATCAGGGAAGACAGGAAGAATTTGATTAAGCCCCTAAATATCGGTCATGGCCATTCTAGCGATGGCACTGCCCAAGAGAAGTTCAGATTCGAATTCGATTGGCCGGGAACACAAGATCCGACGCCTTGGCTTTGCATTCCATTTGCACTGAATTATATGGAGGGGCTCGTTGAAGGTGGCTGGCCGGCAATAATGGAGAAAAACAGGTCACTGGCGATAAAGGCGAGGAGAATAATCTGTGAGGCCTTGGGGACAACTCCCCCGACGCCCGAATCCATGATTTCAGCACTTGCCGCTGTAGAGTTCCCATGGGAGGGCGAAATTACCACCCCTGGAATGGAAGGTGACCCCATTCACAATTTACTATACGATGATTACAGGATTCAGGTCCCGGTAATGCCCTGGGTTCATCATGGTACCAAATACATCAGAATTTCTGCCCAACTTTACAATCATGAAGACGAATATGTATACCTCGGAAAGGCCCTCAAGGAGATCCTAGGCGATTAGGCAACCATTCAAGTCTATTGGGTGTAGCCCACCATACATGCCGAAGGCAGTGGTGGCGATTACCGGGGCGTCAGGAGCCAGATATGGCGTTAGACTCGTCGAGCAGTTAAGCGACTCCGGATGGGATGTCGATTTGATAGTGACTGGGGCGGGTGCGATCAATCTAGATTTAGAATGTGGAATGGAGCCTGATGAGATTTCGGAACTGAATGGGGTGACCTTGCACCACAACGCTAACCTGGCTGCAAGGCCAGCTTCTGGTTCGGCCAAGTATGATGCTTGTGTCGTATGTCCAGCAAGTGGGACCACAATAGGCAAGATAGCCGCAGGAATCTCAGATAACTTGGCTACCAGAAGTGCTCTTGTTGCAATAAAAGAACGCAGGAAACTAATCCTGGTACCTCGCGAGACGCCAATGTCCACCCCTCATCTTGAGGCGATGGCGAAGATGTCTTCGTGGGGGGTAGTCATACTCCCGGCGAATCCCGGATTCTACCACGCACCGACAACGATAGAAGAATTAGTCGACTTTGTTGTCGCCAGAATACTAGACCAGCTAGATGTAGATCATGACTTGGGTAAAAGATGGACTGGTGAAGAAGTTTCACTTGATTAACCACAGGCCTGAGACATCGTTTTCCAAATGGGTTCAATAGTCAAGAGTTCTCGTTAATTCTCGATGGATGAAGTTTCTGATTGGTCGGGGCTTACCGTTTCTGAGCTCAAAGAGGCCCTGAAGTCCAGAGGGCTGGCTGTTTCCGGGAATAAATCAGAACTCATTGAGAGGATTATGGGAGACGAAGTTATCGAAGCAGAATTTGCGGATTGGGAGGGAGGTCCGCAGAGGGATGCTAAATTGGAGGGATCTTCCTCCTTCAAGCCATCTGAAATTGTACGCAATAGAATGAATGTGTTTCGAGAAATGCCCATACAGGTCCTCGCAGTTGTGGCAGTATTGATGGTTGGGGGCGCAGGAGGTGCCTTGCTCTACGGTGATGACATTATTGAGTGGATTCAAGGTGAGCCCGATTACAAGCTAATCGACTTCGAACAAGATCGAGTTAGAGACTACGCACAGTCCCTTGTCGATCTTGGGCATCCCGACTGGGGAGGGAGGATGTCTGGAACTGTAGAAGAATTGAATGCTGCAGAATCAATAAAAAATAACTTTACGGCGGCCGGAATTCCTACGACAATGGATGACTTCGATGTTCCGATGTTTGTTATTGGTGACGAACCTGTATTGTCGATTTGCGTACCCGGTAGCATAGGGGGTCTAATCGGAGGGCCCACCCCCTGTTCTGCTGCAGATGTGAATAGAGATATTACTTATTTTTCCCATAGGGAGGAGTTTGTCATCCAAGGTTACAGTGGTTCTGCATCGGTGAATCACGTCGAAAACATGGATGTAATCGACTTGGGCAATGGAAGTTCGGATGCAGACTGGGGTTCTGCATCTAGCAATATAGGCATGATATGGCTAGAAGACGGTACCGAGGGAAATACGGCACTACTCCTACGTGCCATAGAAAATGACGTATACAGCATGATCACCGTCAACGCTAAACAGAACTGCAATGATCTAGTCAGTAATGACTGCGTGCCTTACTTTAAGTCGATAGATAAGAGTCAATTCGACTTCATCCCAGATGATTTCGGATTCATCATGGTCTCGAAGAGCGTTGGAGAAACTATTGTTGACATGGTGATAAATGGGGAAGGAAGGTTGGAAATGGTGACGGATGTTGATAATCAAGGAGAAGCGACTATCCATGTACCTTGCGGGGTAATCCAGGGAAAGTCGGATTCAGTGATAATAATGGGCGCTCACCATGATACCGTATACAATGGACCCGGTGCAGTGGACGATACATCAGGAGTTGCGACACTGCAGGAAGTTGCTCGACAATTCGGAATACTCGAGTCGCAACTCGGGGAGCCCGCCCATACGCTATATTTCTGCACATGGGGAGGAGAAGAGGAGGGGCTATGGGGGTCCAAAGAATGGGTTGACAAATACAGGAACATGCTTGGAGAAAACCTTCGACTGTACATTAATCTAGACATGAATCACGTTGATCTTGAAAGGAATACGGGATTGACGATGTTTGGCAATAGCAAGTCGGATGTTGAATCGCTCAGGGGAATTTCAAGAGTCTTCACTGAGTCCTTTCCCGAACTGTCGGCCAAATACAGCATCAACATCAGAGACATCGAATCGACTGGCATGCCATATAATTCAGACCATGCCCCCTTCGTTTACGATATCGATAATGTTCCGGAAGATGGGATGGAATATGGAGATGCCATTGTCTGCTATGGCTCTGGTTCCATAGAATACCACACATACCTAGACTCGATGGATAGATTCAATGAAGAGAGCCTGGTTGTTTCCGGAGTGATATTCGGCTCATTGATGAGATACCTCTCATATGGTGAGTCCTAGACTCACATTCTCTCAGGGCAATCTATCCCCAGGAGCCCGAGGCCCAGAGACAATGCCCTAGCTGTCAAATCGCACATTGCTAGTCTACTTGATTTCACTTCGTCGTCTTCATCCAGCACGTGGCATACCTCATAGAATGAGGCGAAAGAGGATGCAATAGAGTGCAGATGAGTACAAAGTCTGTGTGGATAAAGTCCTGCCGTGGAATAATCTACGGCCTCTGGGAAGGTCACCAGTGTTTTCGCTAAAGCTCGCTCTTCTGGCGTGTTCAATTGTATCCTTGTGCCGAGTGTAGATTCTCTTCCAATGCCTGAACGTGAGAAGATACTGCAAATCCTTGCGTGTGCATACTGGAGATAGGGGGCCGTATTCCCTTCGAATGAAAGCATCCTGTCCCAGTCGAAAACATAGTCCTTGGTTCTATCTGATGACAGGTCGGAATATTTCACGGCGCCGATGCCGATCATCCTAGCTACATTCTTCCTCTCGTCACCACTGAGATCGGGGTTCTTCTCGGAAATGGATAATTCGGCCCTAGTCACCGCCTCTCTGAGAAGATCAACCAGCTTTACATTCTGGCCCTTCCTACTCTTCAACATCTGTCCATCTGAGTCTAGGACTGAACCAAAGTTTACGTGAACTGCACGGTGTTCCTGATTCATAAATCCTGATCTTTTTGCAACCTCGAAAACCATCTCGAAATGTTGCTTCTGAGGAGTTCCGACCACATACAAGAGATCGTCACAGCCGAGCCTCTCGACCCTGTCTATAATGCAAGCTAGGTCTGACGTTGAATAATTGAATCCACCATCTGCCTTTCTAATCATCACAGGGAAGGGTTCGCCATCGCGATTTACCCAGTTTCCGCCAAGAAATACTACGTCCGCCCCATCGCTATTCTCGAGAATCCCTATTTCCGTCAGCCTATCGACCACGTTAGGCAGTAAATGCCTATATGCCGACTCACCCATTAGGTCTTCATCGGTTAGAAGGACCCCCAACATAGAATATACCTCATTGAAGTAATTAGTTGAGACGTTCACGAGAACATTCCATAACCTGAGAGTTTCTTCCTCTTCGCTTTGTAATTTGACGACCCTGGACCTCGCCCTCTCCGCAAATTCTGGATTCTCATCGAACTTCGTCCTTGCCTGTTTGTAAAACAGATCGAAGTCTGAAATTCCCTTTTCCCCGGCTACCTCGCCTTCCCCTATGTCCAGAAGATGCTCGATTAGCATCCCAAAAGGAGTGCCCCAATCGCCTACGTGATTCTCCCTGTGGACAATATGCCCTTTGAATTCCAACATCCTCACAATTGCATCCCCTATCACCGTCGATCTAAGGTGTCCAACATGCATCTCTTTGGCTACGTTGGGTGCTGAATAATCAACGGCGATAACCCTTTGATCATCCAACGAGACTCCTAATCTCGAGTCTGGGGCTAGGTTCTCGACTCTTGTCGAAAGCCATGACTCGGTAGCTGAAAAATTGACGAATCCGTTTAGTGAAGAGACATCGGCGATTCCCTCGAGGCAATCTGAAATCTCTGAAGAAATCTCAGTAGCGATATCGAGTGGACTCTTTCTCATCGCAGGAGACAGGGAATGGCAGGGCATGGCCACGTCAGAGAGGGAACCACTCACTGTCGAAGGCCCTACAAGCCGCTCCCAAGTTCCCTCCTCGAAGCCTAAAGATTGTAGTTTCGGAGCTACAAGGGAGAGTATCTCGTTGATCAATTCCCTCATTTTTCCACCTCAGGATAATGGATACCTCAACAGAGCTGCAATTCCCCCAAAGGCTTCGTACAGGGTAGCTCCCTCCTCCGTATCCATGGAGACCAAGGTCACTGATGCCGATGTATGGCCAGCTAGGATAGTGAGTTCGTCCATCAAATCCATTGACTTTTCCAGGTTCTCTTTGACATCCCCTGAAGAACACGATTTACAGGCTGGAGTTTCGGAGCGGCTCTTCTGGGTCTGTTCCCACTCATTGCCGCAACTCTTGCATATCCATGTTACTCTCCTATCGGTTATATTCTCAGAGAGGAGGAGCCTGTCAACCGCGCCTTGTTCCAAGGCGGTCCTAATCATCACCTCGCCATATGTCGCCTTAGGATGGGCCTGCATGACCTCCCTGAGGAAAGAGTCGACGAGTTTCCTCTCGACATCCAATTCAATCTGATCCATGAGTCCGCCTGCACGTTGGATAAGCTCCCTGAGGCCACTCTCGTTGGAGTACCCTACATCGAAGAATGGTTCTCTGATGAGTTTCTTTATTTCGTGATGGAAATAGTCATTTTTTACGACGTAGTCCTTGGTTGCACCGGGCCCTCCGATGATTATTCCTTGGAGGTCTTCGATCATCGGTAGCCAGTAAGAGCAGGCTCTCTCTGCCGATTTCTTGAAGAATTTATCAGCCGCTTCTTCGATCAATCTCTCGAATCGCTGGGCGGACTGTCCGCCTCTACCGTGCTTCGATGGAACAAGTGAAGTTACATGCTCCTGGCAATGCAACCTCTTCCCGCTAGCCAGACCGTATGCCGACTCAGAACGGTCGATTACGAAGAGGCCATAAGCGGTCCTATCGATGAGCATTTCCTCGAGTTGGCTCAACTCAAATGTCGAACCGCATCTGTATCTGTAGGAGCCGAATGGTTCCGGAGGGTCATCCACTACCACGCTTACGAGCCTCGTCTTGTTATTCCCTACAATGACATACCCGACAAAGAGTGCTATTCCCCTTTCCCCGGGAGTTTTGTACCTATTCAGAGAAGCCATTGCAGATTCAATGGCGTCCGAAACGTGCTTCCTAGTCGACTTGGATTTGATATTGGCGGCCTGTCCTGCCTCATTGGACAATTGATGCCGGACGTCGTGAATCATTTTGTCTGGGGGAATGACCAATGAAACGAGTTCCGTGCCCATACCCTTCATTGATGACAGTTCCCCTACTGCTTTCTTCAGACGGAGTCTGCGCTGCTGAAGTTCAAGCTCGTCAGACATACCTACCCTCCTGCGGAAGGCCGGAGGGGCAGCATTTCAACCCTTAGACGATGGTTGGGCATAGGCATTGAAAGGGGACGTCCCAGCCCATTGGTCGATGGCGACAGTTATCGCAGCTATCGGAGGCAGCCTCCTCAGGCCAGAAATAGAGGAGCGTCATGCTTGGCTCGAAGGACTCGTATCGGTGATCAGAGACAGAGTTTCAATGGAAGATAGGATTGGCATTGTAGTTGGAGGGGGTGCCCCTGCCAGGGAGGGCATTGATCTGGCTAGGCCTCTAATCAATAACGAGGGGCATCTGGACAAGATCGGCATTGCCGCCACTAGGCTGAATGCAACTATAGTTAGGGAGGCCCTTTCAGATGCGGGTGTTTCAGTTTCTGGAACCATTCCAAATAGGGTAGATGAAGCGGTTTTACTTCTCGAAGAGAGGCCTGTCGTGGTAATGGGGGGGACAACCCCTGGACATACTACAGACGCAGTGGCGATACGTTTTGCTATTGCATCTGGTGCCGACAGGTGCATAATAGCGACAAATGTGCCCAAAGTCTTCGGAGAGGACCCCAAGACTAATCCTGAAGCTGAATCTCATGATTTTCTCACGCACGACCAGCTTCAGGAAATTGTCGGGCCCGCCGAACATTCGAGGGCGGGTGCTTCTCAGATTGTCGATCCAGTTGGAGTTTCCGAGGCCAATATCTCAAACATGACCCTGAATGTCCTTGATGGGAGAAATGTAGACCTGATTCGTGCTGCCATAGTTGGTGGCGAGTTTGTAGGGACGGTAGTCAGAGGGGCGTGATTCCTTGAGTAGAACTGATAGAATAGCCAAAGCCGCGAGGAGAACGGCTCAGGAAGCAAGAGATGCCGCTTCCAAGCGTAAGAAAGAGGAGAAAAGGAAGCGTTCCAATAGCGCGATGTCCATAGATTCACATCGGCATTGCGTAGTCTGTTGGACTCCGATTACACTAGATAGTGACCCAGCAGTTTGTTCAGAGGAGGCTTGTATCCAGAAGAATGAGAAGAGGGAGGCATCTAGGAAGAGGCTGACGATAATGATGTACTTGTTCCCGGGCATTGCAATACTTCTACTTCTTTTGCAGATGGCCGGAGGGGTTGTTTGAGGGGGAATTGGTGGTAAAATGAACATGGTAAGGCTTCTTTCCATCCTTCCTGGGGCAGTGGGAACTGTATGCGCACTATTGGTAATAGGTAGCCTTCTAGGAGTCGGTTTGGACAGTTCAAGAACCGACGTGCCGATAGTCCCCTGTACTGATGACTCAGTTGGTTGCCTGGTCGGGATGACGTCGGAAGACCTCGAAGTTCCGACTTCATTTGTTCTTCTTGACATTGAGTTGACCATCAAGTGGGATGAGCCGGATAGAAGTTGGATCGGAGTAATTGAGAGTCCCCCTCCAGAAAATTGCAATCCTGATTCGAACGGACTGACTTCCTGCACTTCCGAGGACTTCGATTACGTGGCAGGGGGGCCAGACTCCGATGAAGGGGAGTTTGAATTTACTCTAGAGCCTGGCGAGTATAGGTTTGTCACTGCTGGCAAGGATGGCTCCACTCTGGACGAGCAGATAGTTACAATAAAGACGAAAATTCACTTCTCTTCATTTGTAGAGATTGTTCTTGCGGGAGTGGCAATAATGTTACTTGCAGGAGCAGGAGAGATGGCATTCCCAATCAAGAGCCTGTGGAAAAAATTCAGGGAGTCGTGATGTGTTCACAGTTTCCTTGAAGAACCGAATCATAGTGGGACGTGTATGGCCGCAGAGAAATGTCCCGGGTGCGGGTCTAAGATCGATATTGGTGGTCTGCCCGTCTCTATCGGTGGTTTCGACCTATATTGTACAGTATGCGGACACAACTGGCACATAGGATAGTCACTCAGACAAATCATTCCTAGGCCAGTTCTCAGGGAGTTTCAGTGGGTCGACTACTTCGTCTGCTGCAATCATCTCCACAAGTATCGCTCGTAATTCCTCTACTCCCTCACCGCTCTCGGCGCTAACCATGAGTCCGAGACCCTCCGGCGGGGCTTCATGGAGGTCAGACTTACTTTGGACAACTAAAATTGGCCTCTCAGATATCAATCCCCTGACCTCACCTAGGAGATGTTCCTGTTCCGAGAGAGGGGTTGTCGATGATTCGGTGGAGTCAATCAAAAAAAGTAGAACATCCCCCACATTCTCCAAAGCTGCAATAGCCTGCATCTCGATACTATTCCTTTCTGACATTGGACGATCGAGTAGACCGGGGGTATCTACCATCTGATATTTCCTCCTCCTATGGGTGAAGTGCCCCAAGTGCAACTGTTTGGTAGTGAAAGGATACGCGGCAACCTCTGGCTCTCCACTAGATAAAACCGTGATTAGTGCCGATTTACCGACATTTGGTGAGCCAGCTACCACGATACATGGCTCCATCGAGTCGATTGAGGGAAGCGCCCTCAATGTGTCACGTGCCGCGCCTAAACACTCTATCTCAGAAGAAACCTGATCCAAGATTGAGGAAAACCTTCCGTAAGCTGCCCTCCTTGCTTGATGGAATCCATCAATATCCCGCAGCCTCAATATCTTCCTTTGAGTGTCACCGGCTATCGATCTGACTCTTTCAGCAGCCCACTGGATAGTTCCCAGACACCTCCTATATTCATCACTACCTACCGCAGCTTCAACCAGTGCCTGGTCGAAGGGTGAAAGAGCATTCAGGCTGGGCCACCTTTCTACATATGCGATCAAAGTTGTATCTATTACTGATGCTGCGGATTGGACCATCTTATTCATCTGCTTGCGGACCCTATGGTACTTATCTGGGTCCTCTACAGTATCCGGTTGCTTGCTAGCACGCCTGAATGCTTTATCCAGAATCTCATCAGTCCTCAGGACCGTTGGAATCCTACGCCACTCGACCGATGCCATGCCTTCCTCGGCCGCTCCGCTGCAACCATCCCTCTTCAAGTGAGTAGTTCACAGAAATTAGTAGAATTCTGAACACACTCCTTTTCTATGACGTTCCCCACGGAGGGGCATGCCGGACATCGAAGAAGGGAGTATGGAGAGCAGTCTCCCAGATTGGGCCCGTAAAATTCACGAGGCACATGGATCACCATCTTTAGACGAGCTTCAGGATGTTTTCCATGGCCCACTCTCAGGTAGGAGGGCGGGACTCAGGAAGGACGACCTGCTTGAGATATTGATTGATTCCAGAGCCCTTCCGGAGGGATCTGATAACTGGGTGAGGGGCATGCTGCTGGGGACAACCAGGAATGCGGTAGAGATTATGGACGAAGAGGAGTCGTTTAGATCAATAGCAAGAGACGTGATTGTAGAAGTTAGGCTACTAGCACATATGAGACTCCCCTATCTAGAAGATAAGGAGATGATGAAATTCGAGAAAGAAGACATGCGTCTTCGTTCCATGATGCAGGAAAAGGCCGAGCAAATGGCTGACGGAAGGCAAGACAATAATTTGTGGGGATAACTATGGATGATCTTGCAGAAAAGAAGTGTTTGGCTTGCGAGGGCGGGCAGCCACCACTTACGAGTGAAGAGATTTCTAGCCTAATGCCGGGCCTCAATGGGGGCTGGGAAGTTGTGGAAAGCCATCACCTACAGAAAGAGTGGTCATTTCCAGACTTTTCCTCTGCCCTAGAATTCGTCAACTTAGCTGGAGGGATTTGCGAGGATGAGGGACACCATGCAGACTTCGAGGTGGGTTGGGGCAGAGTCAAGGCAGCGATCTGGACTCACAAAATTGACGGGCTAACAGAGTCTGACTTCTTCTTGGCTGCAAAGTTCGATAGAATCGAACGGTGATGTGGATGAGTGGGATTCAGGAAGCAATTACCTCGAGGCGCACCATATACAGGTATAGCAGTGAGGAAGTTGATTCAAGAATCTTAGAGATGGGTTTTGAGGCAGCCCGGAATGCGCCGTGCCACAAGAATACCCATCCCTGGAAGTTCTACGTAATGGGGAGGGATTCCCGGAATACACTAATTCCTGAGATAAAGAGTCTGGCTGTAAAGAAATATGCAGGCGAAGGCGATTCTGGGGAAATGGTCACCAGAGCGATCGACAAGATACTCTCGCCACCAGTACTAATTTGTGTAACTACCGCTTTGAGTCCAAATGATAGTTTTCGAGAGGAGGAGGACTATGCTGCTACAGTGTGTGCTACGCACAATCTGATTCTTTCACTTTGGGGTAATGGAGTAGGCTCTCAATGGAGCACCGGAGCAATCACTCGTTCTGATTTAGCTTACTCGACGATAGGTGCCATGAAGGATCGGGAGAGGATAATAGGATTCATCAAGATAGGATACCCAGATGAAATACCCTCAAAAAGCAAGAAGAGCATAGGGGAAATTAGGACTTACCTACCTTAGTAGTCGATGTTTATTATTTACCGGAGTGAAGGGAATGCGGAAGGTCATCTATCCAAGAACTGGGGGCGTCGACTCGATCGAGATAGTTGAGTGTCCAGAACCCGTTCCAGGGCCCAAGCAGGTTAGGATTATGATTCATCGTGCGGGGATAAACTTCGCCGACCTAATGATGAGGCAGGGGCTCTATGGTTCTAATCCAGACCCGCCATTCACTCCCGGCTACGAGGCTTCTGGAGAGGTGGTCGAGGTAGGGAGCGAAGTTGCATCACTTTCATGTGGGGACAGGGTTCTAGCAATGACTGGTTTTGGTGGTTATTCGGAACAGGTAGTTTTAGATTCCAACAGAGTGATAAAAATTCCTGATTCGGTGACCTACGATCAAGCTGCCGCGATCCCTGTGACCTACGGGACTGCATTCCATATGCTGGTACACCTGGGTGGAATTACACGAGGTGACACAGTGCTGATTCACCATGCTGCTGGAGGGGTCGGGACAGCAGTAGCTCAGATATCCAAGGCTTATGGGGCTTCACTTGTGGTCGGTACCGCTTCGAAACCAAAGAAGGAATTCGTGGAATCAATGGGCGTCACCTTCGTCGACAGGGATTCTGAGGATTTCGTTAGGGTGTGTAAAGAAAAGACAGGAGGGAAGGGTGTACACCATGCATTGGATCCAGTGGCTGGCAGGAATCTCATGGAGTCCTACAAAGCTCTCAGGAAGGGAGGGAAGCTGTATTTATTTGGCGCGTCTAATGCCGTCAGGGGCGACAAGAGATCGGTTCTGTCTGCATTTAGAATGTGGCGGTCGACCCCGAGATTTGACCCTCTGAAGATGATGAGCAGTAACAAGGCAATTTTTGGAGTCCACATGGGACTGCTTGAAGATGAGTCTATTTTCAAGGGACATCTAGCTACTCTCTCAGGAATGTTACTGAAGGGAGAAATTGAACCCATTATCGACTCGGTGTGGAGATTCGAAGATGTCGCAAAGGCGCAATTGCATATGCATGACCGGAAGAATCGTGGCAAGATACTTCTTGACTTCTCACCCAAATAACCAGGGGGCGACAATAGCTTTGCCGTTGAAGAATTCTTGTCCTTAACGAAAGCTACAGTCTAACTGGCCTAGTGGCGCCACAAGCCTGACATTTTAGCAAGGTAGTCCGATCTTCTTTGATGAATCTTGTATCTGGGGCCCTACATTGATTACACAGAATGTACGTCTTGACGTAGCTGACTAGTTTCTCCTTGATTCTCTTAGGTGGGACACGTCCCTTCAACATGATACGGGACTGCTCCCTGGTGCCTGATGTGCCCAGTTCATTCAATAGATACTGATAGACGTGATTTGAGTCCCTGTCCATAGCATCCACAACGTCGGAGAAGTTTCGAAGAATTGTCTGACTCCCCTCTATCATGATGTCGGGTTCGGGCATTGTCCAGCGGGATCTCTGACTAATTCCCTCCGGGATTCTGTCTCGAGCCCGATCCAAAAGCTCCTCATAATCGAAACCCGTCATTGGATTGCCGAACATTGGGTCCCTTTTCACCTCACCGGATAGCCTCGCTCGGACAAGGTCAAAGTGAGGTTACCCAGTGGGACGGGTATGGACGGGCGATTGGAGGTCAAGGTAGCTAAGACCGAAGATGGGGCAAGGCTTCCTACTATGGGCAGTGAACATGCTGCTGGGTGGGATCTTTACGCGCTTGAAGATTCGGTGGTCCCTTTCAGAAAGAGTGTAAAACTACGAACTGGGCTCAAGGTAGCGATTCCAGTCGGATATGAAGGTCAAGTCAGAGCTCGCTCTTCTTTGGGGTCAAAGGGGCTGATCCTCCCTCACAGCATTGGTACTATCGATGCAGACTACAGAGGGGAGTTGTTCGTACTGATGACTTGGATTGGGGAAGGAGAATCCTACACTGTGAAAGCTGGCGAGAGGATTGCTCAATTACTCATTTCCCCGATTCCAGAGATTACTTTCAGAGAAGTGGAAGAGAGTGGCCTTGGCGAGACCGAAAGGGGAGAAGGTGGATTCGGCAGTACGGGTCGTTTCTAATTACAATATAACTGCCCTTTTCCCATATTCTATTCTCAATAGGTTCATAGCAATCGTAGCGGGGGAAAGGGCGATGACGGACAGTGTCGACGAATTACGGTCCAAGGTCGAGCAATATCGCTCAGACGGACTGAACACACAACAAATAGCGGATGAGATGTCCCTTTCACAGACTACTATCAAATGGCTCTCCTCAGGTGGAGTTGGTTCTGAGGACCGTCCCGAAGATATCAGAATTGGATGGAGGTCGATAGCTGTCAAAGCTGGAAGGATTGAGGCTATATCATACGTTTTCTGTGATATTATTGAGGAAGAGATAGGCGAAGATGTAGATACAGTGGTTGGGATTAGTATCAATGGAATTGCTTTCGCACAGGCGGTTGGTGGGCAGATGGACCTCGACATTGCAATTAGTCGTAGTATCAGCGATGATGGAGGAGGGCACATATCAGAAGTATTCGCAGCCGTTGAAGGGAAGCGATGTGTCGTCATTGATGACGTTCTATCTGGAGGAACTACCATGACCAAGACCGTGAACAATCTGCGAGCGGCAGGAGCGGATGTTAAACTCTGCTTGGTACTTGCAAACAAGTCCCATAGAAATGAGATAGAAGGAGTCCCCCTTAGGGGACTTGTCAGAGTGGTAACCGTCTGAGGAAGAGGGATGCACTGGGCAGACTATACAGCGAAAAAACTGGCTGAGCGAGGAGGTCCACAAGTAGTGGTTTCTGGGATAACACCCTCTGGAGAGTTCCACATTGGCCACCTTAGTGAGATACTAACTGCAGAGATGATACACAGGGCTTGTTTGGACTCGGGGATTCAATCAAGATATGTTTTCATTGTCGATTCAATGGATCCTCTTCGTAGAGTCTATGATTTCCTATCGCCCTCTTATGAATCATACATTGGCGTACCACTGGCCAACATCCCTGCCCCTGATGAGAATGGTGAGCCTGACAAAGAAGGAGGGAGTTATGCAGAATTCTTCCTGCGACCATTTCTGGATGCCCTAAAGCAGATTGGGGTAGAGCCAGAGGTTGTCATGAATCATTTGACTTACAGTAACGGGGAATTTGCAGAGATGATCGACTCTGCTATCGTGAATAGGGAGAAAATTCATGAAATAATTGAGAGTATTTCTGGGAGAGACCTCCCTGAGGACTGGTTTCCTTACAACCCCCTTGGTTCTAGTGGCAGTTTAGATGGAGTCAAGGTGACAGGATACGAGAAGCCATTCGTCCATTGGGTTGATTCAACTGGTGCCACTGGTAAGTCGGACATCAGACTTGCCGAGGGGAAAATGCCATGGAGGATTGACTGGGCAGCAAGATGGGCCATACATGGAGTGACTTGTGAACCAGCGGGGAAGGACCATGGCGCAGCGGGAGGGAGCTATGATACCGGAATCCCCATTTGCGAACTTTTGGGTGGAAAGCCCCCTGAGAAAATGGTCTATGAGTGGATTCAACTGAAGGGCATGGGCCCGATGTCAAGTTCCACGGGGGTTACGATAGGACCAATGGAGGCACTCTCTTTGGTGCCACCAGAGATTCTTCGATATGTCATAGCTAGAAGTAAGATAAATCGGCATATCGAGTTCGATACGGGAACTGCATTATTCGAGGTGGCAGATGAGTATGAAAGATTCCAGATGCCAAGTGAAGAAGTTGGCGATATCAGCAAGAGGCAGAGGATAGCTCGAGATACGCAGTTGGGTGCGATGAGGCTTAGCCAGGTGGAAAGGGGGTCCGATCCGGCCGATTCGATTGCTGGAGTTTCATTTAGGCATCTTTCCATGCTAGCCCAGATAAAATCGGATGACGAGGGCGTTTGGACTTCCCTGCAAAGAAGTGGCCATATTTCGGGGGAGCCTGGAGTTTCATTGAGAGGTAGACTGGAAAGAATGAGGAACTGGATCGAGGGAGAGCACTTTCCCGAAGCGGCGCGGATAACTATCCAGAATGAAGTGGATAGCAGTATTGCTTCAGAAATAGATGAAGTTTCCCGTTCATTCCTCGGGCTACTTACTCAGGGCTTGGGAACATGTAACTGGAACGAGGATTCGATAAGTGAAACGATTAGAGAATGTGCAGCTAACTCGGGGCTTGGAAATAGGAAGGCGTACATTGCACTTTACCTGGTCATACTTGGGAGGGACTATGGGCCAAGAATTAGCTCACTAATGTCCGAAATGGATAGGGAATTTCTAATTGGAATTATTTCTAGCATCTGAAGAGGGATGTTCGATGAGGACTGATCACCTTCCCTTCCAAATGCCTTCCAGAAGCCACTCACTGACTCAAGAATGGAGAAGTCTGAGTTTTCTTCACTGGGAGGTGGCGCCTGAAAGGCTGAATCCATATATCCCAGATGGTCTCGAATTAGACACATTTGAAGGGAAGGCGTATGTTGGAACCATACCATTCATGATGACTAATGTCAGACCGAGAGTTGCTTTCAGTATCCCTGGAATTTCTACCTTCCCGGAATTCAATATCAGGACATATGTCACGAAGGACGGTAAGTCGGGAGTGCTTTTCATTACTCTTGACGCTCAGAGTCTAGTTACATGCACTTATGCCCCTAAGGCCTACGGATTGCCATACCGATATTGCAAAGGGGAGGTAAGCATTGATGGTGACACATACAATTGGAATAGCAGGAGAAGGGAAGGGGGGATTGGCATCAAAGGCTCGTGTACGGCGATAGGAGAAGTAATGGAGGCTGGGAGCGGTACACTCGAGGAGTTCCTATTTGAGAGATATTGCCTATACACAGTCCACAGGGGCAAACTCTGCATCGCGCATACCCAACATGACCCGTGGAAGTACAGGGAAGCTGAAGTAACTATGAAATCTAATTCATTGACAGGGGTTTATGATTTAGGAATTGAAAATCTCTTGAGCCCTGATCTGGTACATACCTCAGAGGGCGTATTGGTGCACACTTGGTCAGTTGAGGAGGCATAATTTTGCAGATTTCTGAAGGGCGGGACGTCCTTCTTCTGGATGGCGATTGTGGACTCTGCCACCGACTAGCACTATTCATGGATCCCAGACTACACGAGGATGCGGATATTGCATACAGGGAGATATCCTCCGAAGAAGGTCAAAAGATGATTTCGGAATTAGAGGAATGGGAGGCGCGGGCAGATACTGTATATCTCTTCAGGGAGGGAAGAAGTTTCGTCAGATCTTCGGCCGCCATAAGGTGTCTACTATACCTCAAGTGGTACTGGAGAATCTGGTTTCCCATAATGTGGTTAGTTCCATCTCCCATGAGGGACATAGCCTACAGAATCGTAGCAAAGAACAGGCATAGGTTCTTCGACAGGCCTGAGGCATGTACATTCAGGATAGACTGATTGATGGTGTTTTAGAATGAAGATTAGACTTCACCAATTCCTATCCAAAAGTGGGAGATTCAAGTCTAAATCGGATGTCAAGAGTGCCATATGGGAGGGCCTAATTACCGTAAATGGAAGAGTGGTCAAGGACATAGCATACGAATTCAATCCTCGAAAGAGAGTCGTAACATTCGGAGAAGAGACGCTTGAACTCCCCTCTGAGGAGAGTTATTTCCTCCTGAATAAGCCTGCAGGGGTGATTTGCTCCAGACTAAACAAACAGGAGTCGTACCTTGGGAAGAAATCGGTTTTCGAGATATTCGAAGATCGCGTTAACACCAGTACGTTTCAGTCACTAGTAACCGTCGGTAGGCTTGATGAATTCACCACTGGTTTCCTCCTAGTTACAACGGATGGTAAGATCGTGCATAAAATAACCAATCCAGAAGGCGGCATAGGGAAAACGTACAGAGTAGAGGTAAAATCGGAAATTGATGAAAGGCAGGCCAAATCCATACGTGAGGGAGTAAGAATCTCGGTTTCGGATGGGGAGCAGAGCGAGAATTATACTTCAAAGAAGGCGAAATTGACCATTGAAGGTAAATCCAGTGTCACTTTAACCATAGAAGAGGGGAGGAAGAGGGAAGTCAAGAGGATTTTCGAGGCAGTTGG
>PATJ01000047.1 GCA_002713545.1 Acidimicrobiaceae bacterium | reverse complement strand
ACCAGATTTGCTGTAGGGAAACCTATCGTTCTTCCCCTTTGNTCTCCATANACAACTTCNCCANNAATACTGTAGGGNCGTCCCAACATTTNCATNGCNCTTTCAACTTCCCCACCTCNNAAGGCNCTTCTNATNGCTGTAGAAGAAATAGCNTCAGAATCTTCCTCGCTTAGCATNACNGGATCAATCCTTCGAACTTNAAAATCNAANTCNTNAGAANCTTNTTCCAAAAAAGCNAAATTNCCTTCCCTGTTNTTCCCAAANTGNACATCATGNCCAACNATTAACAANTCAACAGAAAGTTTTCCTAAAAATACTTNTTNNACNAANTCTGTTGCNGANCTTTCAGACTCNTCCTTNTCAAAGGGAANCACNAANAGATGGTCAANTCCACAATCAGNTATNAAAGAAACNTTGTCTTCAAANGAAGACAAAAANTAGGGAACGCTCTCCGGGCGNAGCAATTCAGCNGGNTGACGATCNAANGTCACAACAACACTTTCANCANCACGTTTNCCNGCTTCNTCTACTACGTCAGTAATAATTTTTTGATGCCCTAAATGAAGTCCGTCGAAAGTTCCAAGAGTNGCCACNGTCGGGGTCTCGAANACTAAAGNNTCTGAAAATTGATGNACNTNCACAANAAAATTTTATTGGNANTTTNACNGAATAGGANATTAAANCAAAAAGACTTNAAANGGTGNAANTNTNAGTTNNTAAGNATNTGACCCAGACGTGTCTTTTTTGTTTCTAAATAACGTTTGTTTTCTTCGGTCGGAGCTATTTCCAACGGCACANGCGANACAACATCTATACCTTCNTTCTCCAACTCGCTTTTTTTCTTTGGATTATTAGTCAAAAGCCTTATTTTAGAAACACCCAAGTCTTGGAGAATTTCAGCCGCGAAATAATAATCACGGGAATCTACTGGTAAACCTTGCTCCAAATTAGCGTCAACCGTNTCCATNCCTTGATCTTGCAGNTTGTAAGCCCGAAGTTTCTTACCTAATCCAATTCCCCGACCTTCATGACCTCGCAAATAAATAAAAATACCANTCCCTTCTTCTCCAATCATCTCCAAAGATGCCTGCAACTGTGAACCACAGTCACACCTGAGAGAACCAATCAAATCTCCAGTCAGACACTCAGAATGAACTCTNACTAAAGGAACATCAACGTCTGTNACNTCACCTAAAACTAATGCCAGGTTTCCNTCATTCTTAAAATTATTCCTATACGAATGAGCCGTAAACTCCCCCACTCGTGTTGGNATTCGCGCAGAGGAAAACCTNCGCAGAAAATACAACTTTCNAAAAATTTTAGNAAAACCCATCACTAAGAACCGGACCATTTCATATCAGATTTTGCCTTAACAGGAAAATCGAATTTATATTTAAAGGATTCATCATGCAGGTTATCTAGCAAAATTATGGGTCAACAATTACTACTACTGGTTTAATACTGTCACCGNCTTTTTTGTAGACAGCTAAAAGTTCACCACTGTAGTCAATTAGTGCCCACGGACCTTCTTTTTTTGTCTCTAGTCTGTCCAGGTCAAAAACTCTGCCGTGTGAAACTTCTTTTCTGATGTCGTCATCAACTTTTACTTGCTCAAAGTCTCTCATTCCTTCAATTGGTTTTTGTAAAACTATTTCTTCCANATGCGATGCTTCATCTTCTTTGAAAGAACCGACTCCTATTCGCCGTAAATTTCTTAAATGTGCTCCCCCTCCTAAAACCGAACCAAGATCTGCAGCTAAAGACCTTATGTACGTGCCGGATGAACAATCCACAAAAGCCTCATAGACCTTGGGGTCGACAGTCGGATTAACTTCGAATCGATCGACTCTCACACTTCTAGAAGGTCTATCGATTTCATCTCCTTCTCTAGCAATTTCATAAAGACGCTTCCCTTTTATTCTCACTGCAGAAACCATCGGTGGTATCTGTTCTATTTCCCCCAAAAAATGCTTAGTCGCTTCCCTAACATCTGGAAGCGTTAAATCATTCATATTGTAGGTAGCGATGATTTCTCCAGATGAATCCAAGGTTGAAGTGTGCTCACCGAAAACTATCTCCCCTTTATAGGACTTAGGCAAAAGAGTAAGAAACTGCAGCAATCTGGTGGCTCTGCCAACTCCTAAAATTAAAACTCCTGTTGCATCTGGGTCTAGNGTTCCAGAATGNCCAACTTTTTTAGTTCCAAACGATTTTCTNGCTTTGGANACCACATCATGACTTGTNATNCCTGCTGGNTTGTCAACAATTGCAATACCTATAGGTTCACTTATTGCTTTTGTCATTAACTTTCTATTCCTGATTCAATTCACGAAGTAGATTTTCAATTCTTTCGGCTGACTCAGCTGTGTCATCAACAAAGAAAAAAAGAGATGGCACTCGACGTAATCGCGTCTGCTTGTTTATAGCCCTCTGCAAACGCGACCTATGGATTTCAAGTCGATTACACATTTCTTCGTCATCAAGATCACCCGTAACAAAAACTTTTGCTTGACTAAGGCTTTTATCAGTTTGGACACCAGTAACAGTAACAAAACCTAGAACTTCATCGTCAATAAGTTCCAGTTCCTCTGCAAGAATCCTCATCAAAAGTTCATTTAATCGGTCAGTGCGATCGTAACCACGCATACAGTCACACTATTACGGGTCTAACTTAAAGACGACCTACATATTTATGTTTAGCAATGACTAGAGTCAAAAGATGAGTTTCATGAAACTGCCCAAAAAATTTACTTCTAATAGCACAGCCTTCGGTTGCTGGCTCAAAGTTCCATCTTCTATAACCGCTGAAATTGCCGCTCTTTCTGGATTCGATTACGTATGTATAGACATGCAACATGGTTTCAGTGATCGAAATGACTTAATACCGATGCTTCAAGCTATCCAACCGCATTCCCCTAGAGCTATTGTTCGTGTCCCGGGAAATGACCCTTCAGTAATAGGTTGGGCTCTCGATGCAGGCGCAACCGGTGTGATAGTTCCACTTGTAAATTCAGCTGAAGAAGCAGAACGAGCAGTTAGAGCCTGTTTATACCCCCCAATGGGAAACCGAAGCATGGGACCCACGAGAGCTGTAAGAGTATTCGGCGATGAATACGTTCAAGGAGTAAAGAGTTCAATTCAATGCCTTCCAATGATTGAAACAATGGAAGCCTTAAACAATCTCGACTCAATCCTTTCAGTAGAAGGTGTTGACGCTATATATGTAGGGCCTTCTGACCTCTCCGTTAACCTCGGGTTACCTAAAGGCAACAATGATGGGAATCCCAAATTTGATGAAGCTTTAGAAAGAATTGTTAGTAGTTGCGAGAAACATAACGTGACTCCGGGAATACACGCAAACTCTTCTTTAGCCACCACTCGAGAACAACAGGGGTTCCGTGTTTTGACCGTAGTTGAAGACGATGGAGCTATGGAGACAGGGTTCCAACAAGTTTTTGAAGAGCTAAAGTCCTAAGTTCTGACTATTTCTTTCTCTTCATAAGTTTCAATTACGTCACCCGCTTTTAGATCCTGAAAATCTGAAAGCCCGATACCGCATTCAAAACCAGCCTGAACTTCCCTCACATCCTCTTTGAATCTCTTTAGAGAGCTAACCTCGCCTTTCCAGATTATCGTTCCTTCTCTAAGGAATCTGACTTTAGATCCTCTGGTAATTGTTCCATTTGTCGCATAACAGCCTGCTATCTTGCCAATCTTCGGCACAGAAAATATCTCTCTAACTTCAGCGTCACCAGTAACTATTTCTTCATATTCTGGTGCTAGTAGACCTAACATTGCAGCTTCTATATCGCCAATTAGCTCATAGATGACTTCATAGCTTCTGATTTCTACTTGTTCTTCTAAAGCTAGATCTCTTGCTTTTCTTTCAGGTCTAACATTGAAACCGATGATCGTTGCATTCGTAGTAGAGGCAAGTTGTATGTCGTTTTCACTGATTCTACCCACCCCACGATGAACAAAGGAAAGCTTAACCTCTTCCCTCTCAAGTTTTCGAAGACTTTCGCTTACAGCTTCTAATGAGCCATGCATGTCAGCTTTAACAACAAGATTCAAATTCGCCGCTTCGCCTTTTTGTATCTGTTCAAAAATATCTTCAAGTCTGGCCCCACCAGATAGAGCATGCGCATCTCGACCTAACCCTGTTTGCCTTCGGTGATGACTTCGCCTCTCAGCAACTCGACTAGCTAATCTCTCAGTAGGCGCAACCATAATCTCGTCACCTGCATCAGCTACTTCATTCAAACCAAGCAATTGAACGGGAGTTGAAGGCCCTGCTTCTTTAACCTGTGCTCCCGTATCATTTATGAGAGCTCTTACTCGACCCCAAGAGGCGCCCGCAACCACAGGTTCACCCACTCTAAGGGTTCCATTTTGAACTAAAACGGTAGCCACTGGTCCTTTACCAGCATCAAGATTTGACTCTAAAACGACACCTCTGGCTCTTGCAGCTGGTTCGGCTCTAAGATCCTCTACTTCAGCCACCACAGTTAAGTTTTCAAGCAACTCGTTAATACCGAGATTTTCAAGAGCAGAAATTTCAACGGTTACCGTTTCGCCTCCCCAAGACTCGGGCACTAAATCATTTTCTGCTAACTGACCCATTACTTTTTGAATATCGGCGTTTTCTCGATCAATTTTATTGATAGCTACAACAATGGGAACTTCCGCTGCGCGAGCGTGATTAATCGCTTCCAGGGTTTGTGGCATCACACCGTCATCTGCAGCTACGACCAACACCACAAGATCGGTAGACTCAGCCCCGCGAGCACGCATTGTGGTGAATGCCTCGTGTCCAGGAGTATCAATGAAAGTCAAAATACTTCCGTCTTTCACGATCTGATAAGCACCTATATGTTGGGTGATCCCGCCCGCTTCACCATCCGCAACTTTTGCATTTCTGATCTGATCTAACAGTTTTGTTTTTCCATGATCGACGTGACCCATTACTGTAATGATCGGGGGGCGACCAGGGGCATCTTCAGGGATCTCCTCCACATCAATTTCCAAAAGGGCTAAAAGCTCAACTTCTTGCTCTTCACCTTGGTCAATTAGTGATATTTCCGCCCCTATCTCCGCGGCAAAAAGCTCAATCATGTCATCACTCAGAGTTTGAGTGGCGGTAACCATCTCACCTTGTTCCATCAAGAACCTAATTACATCTGCGGACGTCCGATTCAACTTCGGAGCAATTTCCTGTGCGGTGCTTTGCCTTTCCAGGAGAACGACACCCTCTGGAACTGCAACATCTTCCGGAGTCAAAGCCAGAGGTTGTGCATCCATTGGNTGCAATTCTTCTGTTGTNCGACGTTTACGNCCCTTTTTCTTNGGCCTACGTCTTGCACCTGAACCTGGNCCACGTTTTTGTTCACTTGGTTTACCCCCAGATGGCGGAGTGGAACTTCTTGAATCATCTTGACGTGGTCCAGCGCCAGAAGAAGTTTTATGGGCTTCTACACGCGAAGANGATCTTTTACCGTCGGACGTTGGCGGCGGAGTCGAACGTCTGCCAGGTGCAGGACCTCCTCCATCAGATTTAGANTTCTGTTTACTCTTTGNAGCACCAGGAGGTGGTGGAATAGGTTTTCCTGAAAGAGACCTNGGAGANCCTGGCGGTGGAGGAATTTTTTTTCCCGATAAAGAAACAGGCCCTTTTTNTTTTTTAGTCTTAGTATCTTCTTTAGTCTTAGTGTCTTCTTTTCCTTTAGCTTCTANTTTCTCATCAGTTTCTTTTNGAAGCTCAGAACTTTCAGCCTGGTCTACTTCTTTATGTTCTTTATCAACTTGGGGAGATGAAGAAGAACCACTTGATGAAATGACACGCTTCGAGGAAGTTTCTTGTGCAATTTCTTTCTTTTCTTCGTCAACTATTTCTGTTTCTTCTGGAGAAACTTCATCAGTCTTTTCTTTATTTTTACCACCTTTANCAGAAGTATCTGAANCTGTTTTTTTAGCTGAAGTTGACTCTGACTGTTTCTTTTTCGNTGGAGTTTTTTCTTCTTTAGGTTCGCTAGCAAGACCTTCACTTATAGCTTTACGTCTTACACGGTCCGCCTGAGCTTCAACCATTCCNGATGAATGACTTTTTACATCAATACCTAGAGAGCCGCAAAGTTCAATTACCCCTGCGTTGGCCATCCCCAATTGTCGGGCTAACTCATAAACTCGGACACTTTTAGCCACTAATTAGTCTCCAAATCCTCTTGATTAGTTTCTTCTAGGGTTTCTTCNACAGTTTCTTCTGCNATTTCCTGTTCAATTTCAGANNTTTCCTCTATTGCATCTTCAGAATCATCAACTTCTGCTGAATCNCCATCAACTGCTTCAGACCATTCTTCAANTGACATTGCGTCGCCGCCATCTGCGGGTTGCCAAACTTGTTCCCCAGTCTCATCATCAACTACCCATTCACCTTCCGCCCAGTCAACCTGTTCAAAAGCAACTTCGTCTGCAACTTCTGTCTCACTTTTGATATCGACACGCCAACCAGTCATGCGCGCCGCTAAACGTGCATTTTGCCCCTCTTTACCTATAGCTAAAGAAAGCTGATAATCAGGGACTACAACTGTTGCAGTTCCAGACTCTTCATCAACCATTACTTCTTTAATCTTCGCCGGAGACAAAGCTCTTGTGACAAACTCACCTGGATCATCTGAGAAAGGAATTATGTCTATCTTTTCGCCTCTTAGTTCATTGACCACCATTCGAACACGAGCTCCACGGGCTCCTACACAAGCACCGACTGGATCGATAGTCGCATCATTTGAACTAACTGCTATTTTGGTTCTATGTCCGGGCTCGCGTGCGCACGCTTTAATCTCAACTATTCCGTCAGAAATTTCAGGAACTTCTAACTCAAAGAGTCTTTTTATCAGCCCAGGGTGGGTCCTGCTAACCACAATCTGTGGACCTTTTGCAGTCTTTCTAACCTCCACAATGTAGGCCTTCAATCGAGAGTTGGGTTCAGGCCTCTCAAAAGGAACCTGCTCAGCTTGGGGTAAGAGAGCTTCCACTCGACCAAGATCAAGAAGCGTATAACGCGAATCTGTTTGTTGAATCATGCCTGTGACTATGTCGCCTTCACGCCCCGCATACTCTTCATATTTGAGATCTCTCTCGACTTCGCGAATTCTTTGTGTCATTACCTGTCGAGTGGTTTGAGCAGCAATTCTCCCGAAATTCTCCGGGGTTACATCGAACTCCTCCCCTGTAGGTTCGCCATTCTCATCTATATCTTGAGCGAAAACTCGAAACTCCATACTGTCAGGATCTATAGTGACCCAAGAAAATTCATGAGCTTCAGGCATCCTCTTATATGCCGACTCTAATGCGTCGGCCAATGCTGCAAGCATGTCTTCGACAGTTATCCCTTTATCAGATGCAACAGCCTGCAGAGCTTCCAACATTTCGGAATTCATTGTTCTATCCTTCCATCTAAAATTTTTTCTTTCTCACCAGACGACTTAAATGACTCAGAGTCTGGCTGCCAGACAAAAACCGTTCTAGCTTTCTGTATTACTTCGTAAGGCACTTCTTGAAGAGTCCCATCTTCCAGTTCTATAGAAATTTCTGAAGAACTGCTTGACTTCAAAATGCCTTCTATTCGTCTTTCGCCCGATGACCCAGGCACTTTCTTAAGCGTTATAAGGCTTCCCACTGCCTTTTCAAAATGTTGCGGTTTTTTCAGTGGCCTTTCAAGACCCGGGCTTGTGACTTCTAAGGTGTAGGAACCTGGGACAGGTTCCTCATGATCGAGTTGACGAGAAATCTCGCGTGTCATGTTTGCCAAAACTTCTGTGTTCAATCCTTCTGATTGGTCTATAACAATCTTTAATACTCCACCATTTAACTCGATATCCACGAGCTCGACATTTGCGCTTGAACACAAAGGAGAAACCAAGTCACTTACTTTTTCAGCAACACTCATGGCAACTCCNTTCTTGTTATCAAATTTTCTATTTAGTCCATACCCACGCCCAAAAAGAGGCGTGGGCAAAACCCACGCCTCGTCCAAAGGAACGAACGATGCACCTCACTTAAATCATACCGTCAGTGATCCACTCCTACTGCCCGATTTCAATGAAGCCTTTAAGCTCTTTGATTTCTTATTGCTCCTAATTTTTGTTCTACTTCATTCACATCACTACCTTGCTCCTTTAAAAGCTGTTCTCTATCCAACAACGCCTCTCTTTCGGCAAGTTTGGTATCAACTCGCTCAAGCGCTGCTTCTGCACCTTCCGCCTGTATTATTTCGGCCCAAGAAACTAATGATTCGACCATTTCATCTTCTTTAACAACTTCAACATTTTTTCCTTTTACAAACAAGTGTCCTCTGCCGCGACCGGCCGCAATCCCAAGATCTGCGTCACGTGCTTCTCCCGGTCCATTAACTACACATCCCATTACGGCTACTTGCAGTGGGATCTTCTTATCTGCAAAAGCTTCCATTGCCTCTTCTGCTACTGCCACCACATCAATTTCGGCTCTTCCGCAACTTGGGCATGCAATTAGGTCGACATTTTTTCTTTCTCTTAAACCCATCGCTTCTAGGAGTTGTCGTCCGGCTTTAGCTTCCTGAACAGGATCGGCTGTTAGCGAGTATCTAATCGTGTCGCCGATTCCCTCGGCGAGTAATGTTGCTATTCCCGCTGTTGATTTAATCAGCCCTGAAGGCGGCGGTCCAGCTTCGGTGACGCCTAGATGTAAAGGATGATCAGTTATTTCGGCTAATTGCCTATAGGCATCGATCATCAAAGGAACATTAGAAGCCTTAACCGAAATTTTGATCAAGTCAAAACCAACCTCTGAAAAATATCCAATTTCCTGTAAAGCCGACTCGACCATTGCTTCAGGAGTGACCATGTCACCATATTTTTTATAAAGATCCGGATGCAGCGAACCACCATTTACCCCAATACGGATTGGCACATTTCTATCTCTTGCTTCCGCCGCAACAGTTTTTATGTGTTCAGGTTTTTTTATATTTCCGGGATTCAAACGTAAACAATGAACCCCTGCTTCCAAAGCTGCTAAAGCCATTCTGTGTTGATTGTGTACATCTGCAACAATAGGGACGGGAGATCTCGGTACGATTTCTGCTAAACCTTCAGCGGCAGCAATGTCGTTGCAAGTGCAGCGTACAATATCTGCTCCTGCCATAGCTAGATCGTAAATCTGTTGAAGAGTTGCCTCTACATCAGATGTTCGTGTAACCGTCATGGATTGAACGCTTACAGGCGCAAAACCACCCACTGGCACGTCTCCAACCAGAATTTGCCGGGTTGGGCGTCTAGGAAATGAGGACTGTGTATCCACTAATAAAAAAGACTACCGGAACTTTTTGATCTTACGAGTTGCTGTCCGAGATCAACCAAAATTTGGCAAATCTACAATGTCTCTATAAAGAGCTATCAGAGCAACTCCTACCAATACTGTTATCACTAACCAAGTCACCGGAATTAACTTATTTATGTCTGCTACGTATCTCTTTCCTTTTCGAGATCTGATTCTCTCGTAAGTGGCAATAGCGGCGTGTCCGCCATCAAGCGGTAATAAAGGAACTAAATTAAAAATTCCTACAAATACATTTATCAAAACTAAGAACCATAAATAATTGTGTGTTCCTTCATCCAACATCGCACTACCTAAACGAGCGGCTCCATAAATTGAAAGTAAGCGATCATCTTCACCTTCAGCTTCAGCTTCAGACCCAACTAATTCGGTTTGTGGTTGATTCTCACTGCTAAAGGTTCCTTTTACGAAACCGGTTAAACCTTCTGGAGAAAAGAAATCCGCTAAACCTTCTACCGAGGCAAATGAAATTTCAGCAAATCTGTCAAACGTNGCTGGCACTGAATCGAATAANCTCAGTGATTCAAAACTACGTTGAGGACCTACTCCGAAAAAGCCTCTAACTGCTATTTCTGAAACGGGCAATTGNTCTCCAGAGTCCAGCCACTCAGGTAACGTTCCTTTTTGTTCTATTAACTTGACTTCAAAGTTNCCGGTAGCTANTCCAGGTCGGTTTAGTTCAACTTTATGGANATNTCCGTCACTCATAGTAGAAGAAAAATCTTTCCAATTAGAGTAAGGATTTCCGTCAACCGAAATGATCTGGTCTCCTGCTTCTATACCTTCAAGGAAAAAAGCCCCTTCTGGTGTGACTCTTTCGCCAATAGTAGCGAATTTGCTGAATTGTTCGTCTCCTCTCTCAAACTCTATTTCTAGAAATTTTCCTGGGCTTTGGCTCACTACTGTCCCAAAAGAATTAAAACTGTCTATAGGCTGACCCCCCACTGAAAGTATTCGGTCACCCGCAACGACTCCAACTGCGTTAGCAGTTGAATCAGATACGACCTGGCCCACATCCCACTTCGTTGGGTGAGGCTTTCCTATTGTCATAAAAATTATTACTAGTAAAAGAAGCGCTAAAAGAAAATGCGTTGCTGAACCTGCGAGTGTGAGGGCTAATCTCTTTGGGTAGGTCTGCGCTCTGTATGTGCGTTTTTCTAGCGAAGGATCCACATCTTCAAGGTTGTTCATGCCTGTGACCCGCACATATGCGCCTGCTGGAATTGCTTTTAAACCGTACTCAGTTTCACCCCGATGAAATGAAAAAATTCGCGGTCCGAAACCTATAAAAAATTCTGTTACCTGCATTCCGCTCTTTCGCGCTACCACATAGTGTCCAAGTTCATGAAAAAAGAAAATGAGAACAATTGAGAGAACCACCACAACAGCGGAAAAACCCCCTAGGAGAGCCAANGATGAAAAAGCGCCCAAAAGCATTANCAATTTAAAACTTTGATCTTTATTCATATTTCTAATTCCGCGATTTTATTAACTCAGAAGCTACCAAACGCGCGTCTGAGTCTGCTTTTAAAACAGTTTCTATGCTGTCGACATTTTCACCAGACCACTGCTGAAGGGTTGCCGAGATTACTTCCGAAATTTCTTGCCATANGAGTTGACCCGAAAGAAACGCTGAAACTGCTTCTTCATTTGCAGCATTTAGCCATGCGGGGGCTGTTCCTTTTTGNCTACCGGCCTCATAGGCGATATTTAAACAAGGAAAAGATGTTTGATCTGGAGGTTCAAAATTCAGTTCGATCATTTGCGTCCAGTCAATTTCTCCGAAAGGATCATTAATCCTGTCCGGGTAAGTCAGTGCGTAAGCTATGCAAAGCCTCATGTCTGGGTTTGACATTTGAGCCAAAGTAGCACCATCAGCAAATGTCACCATCGAATGAACGATTGATTGGGGGTGAATAACAACTTTTATGTTTTCATATGGAACTCCAAATAATTCGTGGGCTTCAATCACTTCCAAACCTTTGTTCATGAGGGTCGAGGAATCAACGGTAATTTTGGGCCCCATGTCCCAAGTCGGATGAGATAAGGCATCTTCTATTGAAACGCTTCGAAGGCGCTCANTTGAGAATCCTCGAAATGGTCCACCTGAAGCGGTTAAAACTATGTTTTTTATATCCTCTTGGGTTGTGTTTAGGCCAAGACACTGATGTATCGCACAATGCTCGCTGTCGACGGGAATTAACTCTGCTCCCTCTATTGAACGAAATTTTTGAATTAGAGGACCGGCAGCAATAAGAGACTCCTTGTTCGCTAATCCGAGTCTTTTTCCTGCCTTTAGTGCTGCAATCGTGATAGGAAGCCCTGCGAATCCAACCACCCCATTGATTACGACATCAGCTGTAGAAGAAGAGTCCGCTAATGCTTCCGAACCTGAAATTACATCAATTCGNGGGGGCAATTTTTGTCGAAGTTCTTTTTCTAGTGACGGTTCGGAAATNGCGACTATCTGGGGTTCATATTTTTTTGCTTGTTCTACCAATAGTTCGACAGATTTAGCTGCCCCCAAGGCAATAACTTCAAATTCATTCGGATGATCTTTAATGATCTCAAGTGTTTGAGTTCCAATAGATCCCGTCGATCCCATTACGGCGACAGTTGTCGCTACCATCTGATAATTTTACCTGCTAAATCTTTTATCGCTATGTGAAATTAAGTAGCAAAAAGATTTAACAAGCGAGCTGTGAAATACGTCGCCGGTAGAACAAACAGCAAAGCATCAAAACGGTCGAGAAAACCACCGTGTCCTGGCAACACAGAACCCATATCTTTGATTCCCAAGTCTCTCTTAAGCATAGATTCTGACAAATCTCCTAATGGTGCTGCCAGTGCGCCTACTAGACCCAGAACAAAAGCTGTTCCAAGATCACCAGGGTCTTGACCAAAGGGGGTTATCTGACCCACTACAATCACACCGGTAAGAAATGAAATTGCCATACCGCCTAGCAAGCCTTCCATAGTTTTGTTGGGGCTGACCGAAGACAATGGAGTTCTACCAATTAGTCTTCCCACTAATAGTCCACCTGTGTCATAGCCCACGGTTATCAAAACAGCCGCTAGGAGCATCCCTACACCATTTTTATCATTAAGCATCAGACCAATGAAACAGCCTAATAAACCTATGTAACCGACACCAAATAAAGTAATAGACGTGTTCGCTATAGGCATGTTGCGGTCTACCCCAGTTAGATACCAGAGAAGTGTAAAAGTTACTGTTAAAGCCAATATAAGAGGAATAGCAGATTCAAATCTCCAATACGCTCCAAGATTTAAAGCAGCGATGGCCGTCATTCCTAACAGGGTCGCTGGCTGGTAGCCCGCACGTCGCGCTGCTAGAAAAAATTCTGAACCAGCAAAAACAAGCAAGACGGTGCTGAAGATCAGAGTTGCTGTAGCGCCTATTGCGCATACCGCTAGAAAAATAGCTCCAAGACCTAGACCTGTAGCAAGTGCTTTTGGCATATTTCTGCTTTGTGAATTCTGAGTTTGCACAGATGGCTGATTTGACGTCTGAAAGATTTGAGGGGCTTCTTCTGTCTTTGTTTCTTCAGGAGGAAGTACAGGCGGGTTAAACTCCCCGCTGAAAGGATCATTCTCTGGAAGTTCTTCATCAAAAAATATCGCAGCTGTAGCTTCATCTAAATCCCCTACAGGCTGTTGAGACTCGTGGTCTATTAATACTTCATCAGACCATTTTGGTTTTTGATCGATTTCTGACCACAAATCATCATTTTGACTTTTTTCAACAGGTTCTTCAGTCCAATGAGGCAGTTCTTCAGAAGATTCACTTTCTCCACCAAATACTGAGCGTCCTGGCTCTACAACATCTTCGGGCGTTTCAAGTCCAAGAATTCGGATCTCCTCAAATTCATCTGATCCTCTGTGGTCTACCACAAGTCACCTCACTATTCTTTTGAAACTAAACATCTAATAACTCTTCTTCCTTGGCAGATCTTGATTTCTCAATCTCACTTTCGTTTACATGAGTCAAATCATCAAGTTGAGAAGACAACCATTGAATGTTGTCTTCAGAGACTCCACCATTGCTAGCTAAATCATCCAAATCCTTTCTAGAATTTCGCCTGATTCCGCGTAAACGGGTTTTACCGTCTTCAGCCATACCATTAACCATTCGTACCAGATCTTGGCGCCGTTCTTGTGTCAGTTCAGGGAAAATCAATCTGATAGTTCTCCCATCAGTGCTTGGAGTTAAACCAAGATCAGCCTGATTTAGGCATCTTTCGATCGCCTCAACATTTCCTTGGTCATGCGGGGTTATCAATAATTGTCGTGCCTCAGGAACGGAAAAAGAAGCTAATTCCTGCATGGGCATTTCAACACCGTAGGCCTCGACAGTTAAACGTTCAACAATCGATGANGAAGCTCTACCGGTCCTAACAGTTCCAAACTCACGACGGGCATGAGCTACAGATTCGGTCATCTTTTCTTTTGCTTCATCCAAAATCATCTGGAGGAGTTCTTCACTCACCGCTACCTCTTTCTCCTAAGAGACTAGTGTACCTACGGTCTCTCCAGCGAGTATTGACCCAACATTACCTACTTGCATTAAATCGAACATGACGATCGGAAGGTCATTGTCCATGCAAAGAGTTATTGCGGTTGCATCCATAGCTTGCAGCCCTTTTTGAATAACTTCTATATGTGAAACCTCTTCCAGCAAAGTAGCGGAAGGGTCGATTTTAGGGTCAGCTGTGTATATTCCTCCAGTCCCGGAATGGGTTCCTTTCAAAACAACACCAGCTTCTATTTCCACAGCACGAAGCGCTGCAGTCGTATCAGTAGTGAAGAAAGGGTTTCCTGTTCCACCCGCAAAAATCACTACTCTCCCCTTTTCTAAGTGTCGAATAGCCTTTCGCCGGATATATGGCTCAGCTATCTGTGCCATGTGTACAGCTGTTTGAACACGAGTTGGTTGACCTAATTGTTCAAGTGTGTCCTGAAGAGCAAGTGCATTGATTACGGTAGCCAACATTCCCATATAGTCAGCTTGAGCTCTATCCATGCCAGCTCCGGCTCCGGCCATTCCACGCCAAATATTTCCGCCTCCAACTACTACCGCTATATCAACTTCATATTCAGATCGAACTTGAAAAATTTCCTCAGCGATTACAGAAACTATGTCACCATCAATTCCAAATCCTGCATTGCCTGCGAAGGCCTCTCCGGAGACCTTTAAAACGATCCGATCCCATTTGGCTTTTTTACTTTCAGGGGATTTATCAGATCTAGCAGGTGTCATTGCTAGTCACCAATAAAGGCTTGCTCAAATTTGACTATCTGGCCTTCTCCGATAGTTTCCTGAACAGTTGTCTTATCACCATGAAGTCCTTGTTCTAGCAGAACTGATTCTTTATACCATGCAGTCAATCTGCCTTCGACAATCTTCTCCCAGGCTTGCTCTGGTTTACCCTCTGCTTTTGTGACTTCTAGTAGAGAAGTTCGTTCTTGTTCAACCAGCTCTTCTGAAACTTCTTCTCTACTGAGTGCGGTTGGCTTAGCGAAAGCAATATGCAGTGCTACTTGATGGAGTGTCTCCTGATCAACTCCTGATGCTTGCACTAAAACTCCGTTTACACCTCGTCCATCTTGCACATGCAGATATGTGTCTACTAGGTGGCCATCACTACCTTCGACTAGAGTGACTTTCCCAACTGAAACGTTTTCTTTTATCGATAATCTCACATCGTCAATCACTTCAGCCCTAGTTTCAATCGCCTGTTCACCTTCTTCTAAAACTGCTTCAGCGAGGCTATTAACTAACTCTACAAAACCATCTGACTTTGCTGAGAAGTCAGTCTCACAACACAGGTGAACCATTGCAGCTTTGTTGCCGTCTGTCGCTATCGCAACAGCTCCTTCACTATTATCTCGATCTGATCGAGAAGCAGCCTTAGCTAGACCTTTCTCTCTTAGAAGTTGAGCTGCCGCTTCTGGATCCCCATCGCTGTCGACTAAAGCTTTTTTCGCATCCATCATTCCAGCGCCTGTTAGGTCACGGAGTTCTTTTACATCTTTTGCAGTTATGTCAGTCATTCTCGGACCCTTCATCTTCTATCGCCGGTTCAGCTGCTACCTGATCGGAACCTTCATCTTCTATCTCCGGTTCAGCTGCAACCTCATCTAAAGAGTCACTTTTCTGATCTTCTGCGGAGTTTTCTTGAGAGATTTTTTTCTCTCTTTCAATTTCAGCAATGGCCGCCTCTTCACGAGCTTTAGCTTGTTCTGCTGCCTTTTCTTCCGCGTCGAGCGAAGGTACTTCTGGTTTTTTTGAACGCGAGTTGTGTATATGTCTGCCTTCTTCAACTGCTTCTGAAATCATGTGGCACATAAGTTGACTAGCGCGAATTGCATCATCATTTCCCGGTATTGNATGCTCAATAACATCTGGATTGCAATCNGTGTCGACGATAGCAATAACAGGTATACCCAACTTGTTTGCTTCAGTGACAGCGATGTGTTCCCGTATCGTGTCTATGACGAAAACAGCNTCAGGNAGTCGAGTCATATCTTTTATACCAGTTAAGTTACGTTCAAGTTTTTCAAGCTCACGGGTTAACATTAGAGCTTCTTTTTTGATCATCGCATCAAACTCACCAGATTCACGCATACGCTGGTATTCCTGCATTTTGCTGACTCTTTTAGAGATTGTTTGGTAGTTCGTTAACATTCCTCCCAGCCAACGTTGGTTCACATAGGGCATACCACACTTGTTAGCGTACGATTCGACTGCTCCTTGAGCCTGCCTTTTTGTGCCAACGAGCAAAACTGTACCTCCATTGGCTACTAGATCACGTGTAAAGGTGTAA
>PATJ01000046.1 GCA_002713545.1 Acidimicrobiaceae bacterium | reverse complement strand
CGACTGTGGCTCCGACTACGACTGTGGCTCCGACTACGACTGTGGCTCCGACTACGACTGTTGCTCCGACTACGACTGTTGAGCCTGTAATTCTGACGGATTCGTTTAGAGGAGTAACAGCTGACACTATAAAAGTTGGCTTTACATCAATCGATTTTGAGTTATTCAACGAACAGTTTCCCGGCTTGAATCTAACTTATGCAAATTACCCACCAATGGTCGATGTGTTAGTGGAAGATCTAAATGCAAGAGGCGGGATCTTAGGGAGAAAAGTAGAAATTATTCATCGCCTATTTTTGCCGGTTGGCCCGTTGACAGCTGAAGTTGCATGTGTTGAATTAACTGAAGACGAAGAAGTTTTTGCTGTTTTGAATGGATTTGCTGGCCCTGGAGCGGAAGGCGTAAATGAATGTTTCACAGACACCTATGAAACTATTCTCGTGGGGGCCAAGCCCACAATTGAACAATTAGAACGGGCACGCGCATCTTGGATAACTAGTGATATGAATCTGAGCAGAAGAGGGCAGGCTTTTGTGAGTCTGTTAAGACAGACAGGCAGTCTTGAAGGACTTGGCCGGATCATGATTTGGGGTGCCGACCCTGAATCTGAACCAGTAATGGATGAGGTAAAAGAGCTACTTGAATCAGAAGGTGTATCGGTTCCGATTGTTACATCGAATGAGAACACTGGAGATGAAACAGCAACAATAGCTTTCTTAGAGGTAGTTCTTGAAAAGGCAAGAAGTGAAGATGTTTCGACAATTTGGTTTGTAGGCGAAGCTATTTATGCAATGGAATACCTTTTCGGCCTAGGAAATGAATTCAACTTATTACTACATAACGGTGATTCTTTAAACATGTGGTCCCAAGAACCGCCTCCAGAAATTGAAAATTCGGGATTAATNCTNACNAANAAAGCTTTTGATAGCCGTGANGATCCTTCTTTTGCNCNNTGNATGGATCTTGTTGAAGANGCNCTTNAAATTGAAGTNAGACCNCCAGANNAACTNGGACCTGANGANACAAATTANTGGCCNGGNACNGCAGGNTCATGNCANTTTNTATCTNTNTTNGAAACAGTNGCAACTGCTGCNGGTCCGNATTTAACNAANGAAACTTTNGCGCAAGCAGCNGCNNCNATGGGNGATTTTTCTTTNCCNGGTTANAAATANGTNTCNTTAGGTTCNGACAAGTTNGANGCTAGAGATTCTCTGATTTTAGGNNGNTGGNNNAAAGAAGAAGAGCANTGGGAAGCTATTTCNGNNGAAATTAANACNTCGGAATAAAGTTCAGATTTGNAGAAANAANTCANCTTTATGTCTNAACNCTGTTAAGCCGTCTTTGACTTTTGTTAGGGTNNAAANCCANTANGAAGTNNAACNATTGGGAGTTGNCNTACATGGATGAGAAAAAAGAATTCCGGACTATGTCAGGAGTTCCAGTTGGATCCGTATACGGAGATGGACCTCTCCCGGGTGAGTTTCCTTACACACGTGGAATACATGCTGGCATGTATAGAGACCGGTTGTGGACAATGCGAATGTTCGCTGGTTTTGGAACGGCAGAAGATACCAATGTCCGTTTTAAGGACCTTTTACGCGCTGGNGGCACGGGGCTTTCAACAGCTTTCGATATGCCAACTCTTATGGGTCGTGATTCTGATGATGAATGGTCAATTGGTGAAGTAGGTCGCGCTGGTGTAGCGGTAGACACTCTTGACGACATGGTTGATCTCTTTGCTGACATTGATTTAGGGCAAGTATCCACTTCTATGACAATTAACGGACCCGCAGCTATTCTTCTCGCAATGTACGTGGCAGTTGCAGAAAAAGATGGAGTAGAAAGATCAAGACTTAACGGAACACTCCAGAATGACATCCTTAAGGAGTATCAGGCTCAAAAAGAATATATTTTTCCGCCAAGACCATCTGTTCGTCTAGTAAGTGATGTGGTTAGTTTTACGGCTAANGAAATGCCACGGTGGAATCCAATATCAATATCNGGTTATCACATTAGAGAAGCTGGTTCCACAGCCGCACAGGAGCTTGCCTTCACCTTGGCGAACGGATTTGCTTATGTAGAAGCAGCACAGGCAGCTGGCCTGAATGTTGATGATTTCGCACCCAGGCTTAGTTTCTTTTTTAACAGTCATTCAGATTTTTTTGAAGAGATAGGAAAATTTCGAGCGGCAAGAAGGATCTGGGCTAAGTGGTTACGGGATCGTTATGGCGCAAAAGATGAACGGAGTCACAAACTTCGGTTCCACACACAAACTGCGGGAGTATCACTAACGGCTCAACAGCCTGAGATAAACATTGCGCGCGTTGCTATACAAGCTTTAGCCGGTGTTATCGGTGGAACTCAGAGCCTGCACACAGATAGTTATGACGAGGCTCTGGCTTTACCAACTGAAGACGCNGCAAGAATTGCTTTACGAACACAACAAATTGTTGCTCATGAAACGGGTATAACCAGCGTTGCCGATCCTTTAGGAGGGTCAGATTACGTTGAGTGGATGACGGACGAAATGGAAAGACAAGCTGAAGAAATTTTTAAACACCTGGAAGAATTAGGTGACGGTTCAATTCTTGAAGGAGTGTATGTCGGAATAGAAAATGGGTGGTTCGTTGGAGAAATTGCAGATGCCGCATACAGGTTTGAACGTGAAGTAAACAGCGGTGATCGTTTAATAGTGGGTGTTAATTCTTTTACGGAAGGAGGAGATGAAAACATTGACTTATTAAGTATTGATCCTGCCACCGAAGATACTCAACTAAAGAGACTCTCAGAAATAAAACAGTCAAGANACAGCGACTCAGTTGAAATGGCGTTGAACAGGCTTTCCTTGGAAGCATCTGACCCTGCTATAAACCTCATGCCGGCGATTATCGAAGCAGTCAAAGTAAGAGCGACAGAAGGTGAGATAGTGCAAGCACTTGAATCAGTATTTGGTACTTATGTAGAAAAGGCATTCGTATGAATAAAAAGGAAAACTCACCTATACGAGTAGTTCTCGCAAAATTAGGTCTTGATGGACATGACAGAGGTTTAAAAATTGTGGCGAGAATGTTGAGAGACGCTGGTATGGAGGTTGTTTATTTAGGTTTAAGACAGACAACTGAGATGATTGTGACAGCAGTCGAACAAGAAGATGCAGATGCGGTAGGTATCTCTATGCATAATGCAGGGCATTTAACATTGGCTCCACGGATGGTGCANGCCTTAGAAGATGCCGGTCTTGACATCCCAGTTGTTGTAGGCGGAATAGTNCCTGATAGTGATCTAGAAGCNATGGCTGAAGCNGGAGTAGCNGGAGTTNTAGGTCCTGGCGCATCNGCTGAAGATGTAGCCAAATGTGTTCGTGAGGCAGTGGCCACCCGTGGCGATTGAAGACTCAACAGTAATCTCGCTTGTAGAAAAAGCTAGTAAAGGCGATAGACGTTCAGTTGGCCGGCTTTTAACACTTGTCGAAAGAGGAGGTGCTGCTGCCGAACAAGTCGCAGAAGTAACACACAATCTTTCAGATAAGTCGCATGTTATAGGTATAACTGGAGCTCCTGGAGCTGGAAAGTCGACTCTTACAGCTTCTCTGGCAAGAGATTTAGCTACATCTGAATATAAACCTGCCGTTCTAGCAGTCGACCCGTCATCACCTTTGACTGGGGGAGCAATTCTCGGTGATCGAGTGCGAATGGAGGAAGCATCAGAAGCGGGGGCTTTTATTCGTTCAATGGCAACGCGAGGACATGCTGGAGGCTTGGCACTTGCAGTTCCAGGAATGGTTAGGGTATTTGATGCTTTCGGATTTAATCCGATAATTATTGAAACTGTAGGGGTAGGTCAGGTTGAAGTTGATGTAGCGTCAGCAGCTGACACAGTAGTAGTGGTTGTTACCTCAGGATGGGGAGATGCTGTGCAAGCTAATAAAGCTGGTTTGCTTGAGATTGCTGATCTCTTTGTTGTAAACAAAGCTGATCGTCCAGGAGCAAGTGATGCGAGAAGAGACTTAGAACTAATGATTGATTTGTCACAATTAACTGGTCAAACGGTTAGAAGGCCAGAAATTGTTATGACCACAGCTACCGAAGGTGAAGGATTAGACAAATTTAAGAAAGCTATTTTTGAACACAGGGAGTTCTTATTTGAAGAAGAACAAATTTCGGTTAGAAGGTCCAAACGTTGGAAAGCGGAAGTTGGCTCGCGGTTAGACTATTTGATTTCAGAAATTGTGAAAGAATCCATTGAAAATTTAGAAGAAAAAGAGGGTTCTTCTCCAGGTTCAGTAGCACGTGAAATAGCAAAAAATCTTTTAAAAAAAGATGAATTGCGTTAAATCAAGTTGAGATATTGTCCAAGCAGTTAAGATCTGAACCTTGAGTTCAAAACTACGTTCAATTGTGGGACGCCTGTTACAAGGATACGCTCAGCGGCTCTTTCGTTATATGGGGGTGACTGTTGTTAACACCATTGTCGGTCAATCGGTGCTGTTTATATTTCATGCAGTTATTGGGTTGCCCGGCATGCTGGCTAATGCATGCGCAGTAGCAATTAGTACGATCCCTGCTTATTTGTTAAGCCGGAATTATGTTTGGGAACAACCGAGAGGTGATCATTCAGTCGGAGGAGAGATAGCACCATTCTGGATGTTGGCTTTTGCTGGATTAGCCCTTTCAACAGCAGTGGTAGGCGTAGTAGATGGAATTTTTGGTGGCACATGGTCAGTTCAAATTGCCAATGCTTCTGCTTATGGAACTTTATGGATTGTGAGATTTTTGGTTATAGAGCATCTTCTCTGGGGTGATTCAGCTAACGGAAACTCAGACGAATCACAGAGCGATGAAAAACTTGCAGGTTAGCTTTGGATAACCATGAAAAATTATTGTTTGAATTCGCTGAATCAGTAAAAGGTTTTATGCCAGTTGACGAAGGTTTGGCGTTAAATAGACATGGATCCTCTTTAGATATTGATGGCCCGCTTTTAGAAGTTGGAAGTTATTGCGGTAAATCAGCTATTTATTTAGGTTCAGCAGCAAAGAGAACTGGAAGACTTCTTTTTTCCGTCGATCACCATAGAGGTTCTGAGGAAAATCAACCAGGATGGGAATGGCATGATCCTGAAATTGTTGATTCAGAAACTGGATTAATAGATACTTTGCCGGAATTTCGTCGCAATATAAACAAAGCTGGTTTGGAAAATAATGTTGTGGCCGTGGTAGGCGATTCACCAGCAATTGCAAAAAATTGGACTACACCTTTGGCTCTATTATTTATTGATGGAGGACATGGCTCAGAACCGGCACACGCTGATTATGAAAACTGGGTGCCAAAACTGCTTATGNGAGGAAAACTTCTCATCCACGACGTATTTGAAAATCCTGAAGATGGCGGCAGGCCACCATTTGAAATCTTTCAACGGGCTTTAGCTTCTAAGTCTTTTGTTGAAACAGACAGAGTGGGCTCTTTAAGAGTTCTTAAAAGAGTGGGTCCGAATACATAGCACATGACCAGTCAAGATCAATCAAGATCAAGAATGTGCTCCTCGGTATCTATTATTTCAGGAAGCCCAGCCTTGCCCGTAAAGATACCCGAAGCAGGGCTAGATTGGGATATTGCATCAGCAGCGAGAATGACTGCAGCTGAAGAATANGTTGTTTTTTCGGCTTCTGGAAAAGATTGTTTTGCCGGATGAACGACCCCAGTTAAATAGTGTCCATCTTCCTGTCTCATGTCTTGGCTCCAAAGAAAAAGAGATTCTGCCTTTTGGGTGTCTTCTGCAATTAAATAAGCAATTGCACATTCACAAGTTTCAGCTGTGGTTATCCAGGGCTGATCACTAACGCATTTAACTCCTTTATCTTCCATGATAAAAATATCTGATTTTTCGGAAAGTAAAGTTTTGCCCTGATCTCCTGAAACAACTCCAGACAGAACTGGGTAATACCAGTCCATAGCCCAGCGTTCTTTAGGTGCAAATGCTTTACTGGGATATTTTTTGACCATGTGAGCAAGATTGGCAAGAGATAATTCCCAATCAGGTCTTTCATGTCCCAGTTCTTCTGCCGTTGATATCGCACAACGCAAACTATGGCAGATGCTTGCAGAACCAGTTAATAGTGCATATGACCATGGGGTCCCATCAGGGTGCATAGCCCAGATAATTTCTCCGCGAGGGGTTTGCAGACTGAGCACGAAATCGATCGCAGGCTCAACCACTGACCACATAGTTTCAAGAAAGCCGCGATCGTGTGTCATTAGCCAGTGATGCCAAACCCCTGTTGCCACGTATGCAACTACGTTGGAATCATGTTTTGGATCTTCAATCTCATTTGCAAGGTAATAATGGTGCCAAGCACCGTTAGGNAGTTGGTTTTCTTTTAACCACAAGTATGCGTTTTCTGCTTCATCGAGATGACCAGTTACTGCAAGCGCCATCGCAGCCTCTACGTGATTCCAAGGATCGGAATGACCTCCNGGAAACCACGGGATCATTCCATTGGGAAGCTGCCAATCAATGATTGCTTCTGCAGTTTCTATTAATTCTTCTGTGCTTACTACATTCGGGATATCAGGAAGAGACATTTTCAGCCTCCACTGCAGGTTTTGAAGCGTAAACTACCAGGCTTTTACCTAAGAAAGGACTTAGAAGTTTTTCTAAAACTCTTGTGATCCAAGGTGATTTTTCAATATCCCACGCAAGAATCCGNTGATAAGTTTTTACAAAAAAATTGTCNTGGATTGGTTTATTTGGTCCAATGATGCAACGCAACCACCAGTAGGGACTGTGGAGAGCGTGGACTCGGTGATGTCCCTGGGGATTCAATCCAGAATCTAAAATCATTTTCGTAAGTTCTTTTCTTTTGTAAATCCGTACATGACCCCCGACAGCTTTCGGGGCATAGTAATCATCTGACAAGGACCAGCAAATTTTCTCTGGGAAACGAGAAGGAATAGTGATAGCTAGGGTTCCCCCAGGGCTTAGAACACGCTCAAGTTCATTAAGTGCAGCAAAGTCATTATCAATATGTTCCATTACTTCAGAGCAGATGATTCGGTCAAAAGAATGGTCAGTAAAAGGTAATTGTGTCGCATCACCGTTAGTAGTTTCAATCGATATAGGTGGTTCGATTTCACCTTGTTCGTACATGACACCAGCCACTGCTCTNACTTGTTTCAGTTCTTCGAAACCTAAATCGCAAGCAACAACTGATGCTCCGCGTCTTAAAGCTTCATATGCATGACGTCCAAATCCACAACCCATGTCAAGAATTCGGTCCCCAGACTTAACTCCTAGAAGGTCATAATCAGCTGTCAACACGGAATCAGTTTTGGCTTTCAGCTAAAAGTAATTGGTACTGTTCCACGGTTCTTAAAGCAGTGTGGTGCCAACTCCAGTTTTCTATGACTCTCTGTCTACCATTCTCTCCAACTCGCGCGCGACTTTCCGGACTATCCAAAACTTTCCCAATCATTGCGGCTAGAGCTTCACTATCCCCAGGTGGTACTTGAAAACAAGTTTCGTCATGGGGCCCAGCGACTTCTGGTAGAGCTCCACCGGTTGTGGTCACTAAAGGGACCCCACACGACATTGCCTCAATAGCCGGCAATGAGAAACCTTCATATAAGGAAGGGACTACAGCGATTTGTGCTTCGCTGTAAAGTTCCACAATTCGATCGTCAGAGACTCCATGAACCCAGCTAACACAATCAGTCAACCCCAATTCATCAATAACATCTGTTGATGCGCCACCATCTGAAGGTTTACCAATTATCACTAACTCTACATCCCGTTCAGTTTTCAGTTTTGCGGTTGCTTCGAGAAGATATTTGAGCCCTTTCATAGCTACATCAGCACTAGCTGTTGTAACAAGCATTCCTGGTTTTCGTTCTACTCCCGAGACAGGAGCAAACAAGTCAGGATCAACTCCTACAGGCACGACATGTATACGATTTGGGTCAACTTTATGGTCGGAAGCTATATCTGTTTTGGATGATTCAGAAACAGTCATAACGCGATTCATGCGTTTTGCCACCCGGGTTTGCATCTTAGTAAAGGCATACCAACGTCTTTTTGAAAATGACTCGAAAAGAGTTCTTGAATGAGCAATTTCCAGACGCCTATCAACAGTAATTGGATGGTGAATAGTTGACAGTAAAGGAAAACCAGCTTTTTTTTGAAGTAAAGCTAATCCCCATCCTAAACACTGATTGTCGTGAACAAGATCAAATTCATCTCTTCTCGTTTTCAGGTAGTCCCAAGCTCTCAAACTGAAAGCCAGGGGTTCTGAAAAGTTACCAGTATTGAAACTAGCTACTTCGAGGAAGTCCCATTTGGTTTTAAGCTCCCATATTCTTGGTTTTCTCATAGGGAAGTGGTCATTGAAAATATCGAGACTTGGAAGACGAATAAGGTCCACCCGTTCGTCTAGCTCTGGATAAGGCTGACCAGAGAGAACTACAACACTATGTCCTAAATCGGCAAGAGCCTTCGTCAAGTGACGGGTATAGACACCTTGACCACCGCAATGNGGTTTACCTCTGTAGGAGAGATAAGCGATACGTAATTTGCGATTACTATCGATAGGGCTATTTTCGGATTTAGACATTAGAACATTCTCGCTGGATTTTTGTCCGATTACTCACTGGTAATTAGATACTGTTTAGTTATGCGAGCTTTGGTGCAAAGAGTTAGAGAAGCCAGTGTAAGGGTTGAAGACCAACTAGTAGGAGCCATAAATCAAGGATTATGCGTGTTCGTTGGAGTCACGCATGAGGATGGACTTGAAGAGTGCGATCTGTTGGTCAACAAACTTCTCCATTTAAGGATTATGGATGANGAAAATGGNGTGATGAACAACTCCGTTGTAGATAANGAAGGCGAAATTTTGATTGTGAGTCAGTTCACGCTTTATGGTGATATCTCTAAAGGNCGCCGACCCGCATGGTNAGCGGCNGCANCACCGGAACAAGCTGAGCCATTGATTNAAAAGGTTGTAGAAGGTTTAAAAGCAGCNGGGGTGNCAGTGGAAACAGGAAAATTTCGACAGCACATGTTGGTTGATTTGACCAATGATGGTCCTGCAACATTGATGATCGAAATATAAATATTCCGAAAAGAGATTTTATTACCTGTTGAAAAAGTGAGGGCGACGGCCTAATCCGAAAAGCGTTAAAGAAATTGCCAGCATAGGCCAAATGCCTATTTTTGTGTACCAGGTATTTCCTGTTCGTATACCTACATCTGCTTGTATTACAGCTTGTTCGCTGATTCCAGTCCGTTGTAAAACCTTGCCTGAAGGGTCGATGATTGCGCTGAAGCCAGTGGGGGCAGATTGAAGAAACCAACGACCGGTTTCAATAGCTCTCAGCTGACTTGATGCGACTTGTTGGCTTTGAACCTGTGTTAACCAATAACTGGCTCCATTTGTTGGATTGATAATTATTCCAGCTTGGTGTTCTGCAGCTTCACGTGCTCGTTCCTCGAAGAAAACTTCCCAAGATATGACTACNCCGAGTTTTCCAAGCGATGTTTCAATTACAGCAGGTTCAGTTCCGGGTTGAACATCTCTTGCAGGAAGACTGTTTTTGGCNAAACGTTCAACTAAACCCCTTAGAGGTACAAACTCTCCAAATGGAACGGTCCTAACTTTGTCNAATCTCCCCGCAACCTGTCCTTCGGGTTCCAGCACTTCTACATAATTTAAATTTGATGATGTGTCATCTGGGTCTTTATGAAACCAACCTGCAGCGATAACTGTGTCAAAGGACTTAGAGAGACTTTCTAGAGTTAAACGAGCATCATCTGAATACAGACGACTGGGATTTTTATCAGCTTCAGGTAGATCAGGGTCAGGATTTACTACATTTTCTGGCCATACAATCAAATCCACAGGAGTTGCAATATTGTTAGTAGCAGAAACTTGATTGGCGAAAACTATTGCNGCGCCTGTTGGGGTTGCTCGAGTGCGTTGTGGCCCTCCGCCTTGGACTATAGCGACGTTTATACTTTCAATTTCACGTCCATTGGGAGCAAATGCGGTTATAGCTCCAAGTCCAACAGTTAATATCACCGCTTTTGCTATAACTTTTACGGTTTTTCTTGGAGTTCTAATGATGGTGCTTATAAAACAGCCAGCAGATGTGACAAAAGCGACGATAAGTAAAGGGCCAGCAACTTTAGACAAAGGGGCTACAGGACCTGAAGCCTGACCGATTGGAATTGACGCAAGCGGAACGCCACCAAAAGGAAATCTCCAACGAGCTAGTTCAACTAATGTCATAATTCCAACAAGTGCTAATTGACGTCCTTTTTTTGGCGGCACAAGAGCCATTCCGACGGCAAGAAAACTTGAATGGATAAGACCTGCTGCAATCCACCCCGGTGGGGTTAGGTCGATCATCCAAAAAGTAGAAGGTAAAAGCCAAGCTAAGCCGACCAAGAAACCTAGAAAAAACCTTTTACGGGCACTTTTGTTAGCTATAGAGATGTCCAAAATAGCTATTCCTATAAAAGAACACGGCCAAAAGCCCCAAGGGGGGACCGAAGCTGCGATTAAAAGACCAGCAACTAAAGGTTTTAAAAACTCAGATCTAAATGGGAATTTTCTCAATTTATTCCGAACTTTTCTATTACCGAAACTGCAGCTTCGTTTCCTGAGCGAACAGACGCAGGTATTCCGACACCGAAATGGTACGAACCCGCAATTGATACCCCAGGTGCTTCGTCCGCTAATAAGTCAATGGTCTCTTTCATCCTTTTTAAATGTCCCGGTTTAAATTGAGCTAAAGCTCCTGGCCATCGATTTACGCGCGACTCAAAGGGTTGAGAATCTAAACCCAAGGTGGTGGCTAGGTCATTCATTAGTTTTTTTACAAGTTCTTCATCGCTGAGAGTTTCGTGCCTTTGGTCATCGACACGCCCAGATGAAACCCGAAGTAGTGTTTGCTTCTTATCGTCTAGATGCTCCCATTTATTACCTGAGAAGGAACAGGCTGTCATTAGTAATCCTGCAGACCTTGGAACTAAAAAACCACTTTGATTTTTTGGAATGTTTATATCAGAGTTCTTGAAAGCCAGACTCACAAGAGAGACTGAAGCATGTTCTATATCGGAAAGTCGAGAACTGGCAGTAGGTGAAACTGTTTCTAACAGTCTTGCTGCATTTTGAGCAGGAGTAGCTAAGACCAGCGCATCAGCTGNCTCTAAACCAGTACTGGTTTTTAGAATCCATTGGTTATTTGCACGACTTATAGAAATAACATGTTCATTTTTTCTAATTGAATTGCTTATTTTTTCAGCAAGTCTTTCCACGATGTGACCTATTCCATTGGGGTGTGTGTAGAAAACTGGCAATTCAGGATCAGAGTTTTGTTGTGTCTCTTTGAGTCCGGCAATTAAGCCGTCTTCGTGACGGGCAGCTTCTAATAGTTGAGGAGCCAGAGTCTCGCAACTCATTTCATCTGGAATTCCAGCGTTGATTCCTCCTAGTAGTGGATCGACGAAAAGTTCAAAAACAGAATCACCTACACAGTCACGAATCAAGTCACCTATGGCGACGTCGGCTTCTTCAGGTAGTTTTTTGCTGGGTCTGCCCCCTTTGCTGATTTTAAGAACATCATCAGAGTTCAATAATCCAGGAGGCACTGAATGCGGGTCAAGAGGAATCCCTAAAACGTTCGGAGATGGAAGNGGCTCTAGCGATCCGTTCACCCAGATTGATGCAGAACGAGAATGGGGAGAAACAAATTCTTCTGAGATTCCAATTTCATCGAAGAGNTCTTTAGCCCACGGAGCTCTAGCCAAGAACGCATCCGCACCTTCGTCCAGCAAAAAACCTGAAAAAGGGCTAGTTTTTAGCTTCCCACCAGTTTGTTTTTNACTCTCTAAAACAACTACTTCAAAGTTTTCTTTGCTCTTCAAAAGACGATAAGCAACTGTGAGACCGGTTATACCTGCACCTACCACGAAAACTTTTTTCTTATCCATCTTTTCTTTCGGGAAGTTTATGAGAATGAACNATTTCAACTACACGGGAGAGTACGTCCGGATCAGTAGNGGGTAGGACNCCATGACCGAGATTGAAAATGTGACCAAAATGATTGTTATTAAGAGTAAGAATTTCAGACACAGCTTTTTCCACTACTTCTATGGGCTCTAAACAAATTTCAGGATCTAAGTTTCCTTGGATAGAAATTTCATTTCCTAGTTTTTCTCTAGCGACATTTATAGGTGTTTTTGAATCAATACCCACTACATCTGCTCCTGCTGCGGCAATGAGGTTNAGAATTGGTTCTGTCCCCACTCCAAAATGAATTTTTGGAATATGAGAAGCGTCAATTGATGAAAGCACTTGNTTGCTATAAGGAAAAACTTTTTGTTCGTAGCTTTTTGGGTCTATTAAGCCTGCCCAACTGTCAAACAGTTGAACAGCTGACACGCCTGATTCGATCTGATGTTTGAGGGAAGAGATTGTTATCTCTGAAAGTTGATTCATTAGTAGATCCCAGATCTGAGGATCTTTTTCCATTAGTGCTTTGGTTTTTTCAAGTGATCTTGAGGGTTTACCTTCAATTAAGTAGGAAGCTACCGTGAATGGGGCTCCAGCGAAGCCGATTATTGGGACTGGACACTCTTTAGAAAGTATTTTTATCGTTTCCCCGACGTAAGGAACGTCAAGTTCAGGTTCTAATGCCCTTAATCGTTTCAAATCTGCAGTGCTTTCGAAGGGATGTTCTACAACGGGGCCTATGCCTGGTTGTATTTCAATTCCAAAATCGATCGAATGAACTGGCACCATGATGTCAGAAAAAAGTATCGCTGCGTCGACTCCGTATCTTTCAATTGGTTGCAGAGTTATTTTCGCCGCTCTTTCAGGGTCTGAAACTGCATCTAAGATGCTGCCCGGTCCACGAATTTTCTTATATTCGGGGAGTGACCTTCCGGCTTGACGCATAAACCAAACTGGCACTCTTGAGTGTTCTTCATTTCTGCATGCAGAAATGAAGTCTGATTTCTGTTCTATTTCATCTGTTGAAAGAAAAGAGTTCTCCATGTTGGGATGTTACCCAAGCATTGGGCACATCTTTTCTTTCTGACTAGGGTTATATCTAGATTTGAGAAATTGATTTCTTTAAAAGGTCCCGAGCTTTGTTGAATTGAGGCTTAGCTAGGCGAGCAAAAGCTGAAGTTTGTGACATTTTAAAGATCTCCTTAGCAGCGTCTCTAGTGGGTTCCAATCCGTCCCGTGCCTTTAGATCTGAAACTGTTGGTTCAAATACTATAATTTCTGTTCCATTTGAGCGGATTTGTTCTATCTCTTTATGAAGTGTTCTTGAATTCCATGACACAGAAAGCGAATTCTTTTCTTGTGATGCAACCAAAGTAGAAGATGAAGAAATAATTACTAGGTCAAGCTGTAAAGCAGCGAGAAGGTCAGAATTAGTTACTGAATGAACTCCACCGTCAATGTAGCGTTTTCCATTAATGGTTGTTGGAGTAAAGCGACCTGGAATTGCCGAGGATGCTTGAACTGCGGAGCCAACATCTGTTTTTAGGTCATCTCTGCCAAACACTGCTCTTTTCCCAGAGTCAAGATCAACAGCGCATATCCAAGTTGGCTTATCAGGCCAAGTCTCGGGGTGAATTTGTGAGGTCCTTTCAGCAAAAGAAGAACCTTCAGCTTTTCCTTCAGGGAGGAGTCCAGCGATCGCAACCATCGGTCGAGGGCGTCCACCTAAAAAAAGCTCCTTTAAAAGAAGGATCGGTTTAGAAGGTATTTTGTTGTTAATACTAAGGCCGGGATCAGGCATTTTAAGAGAAGTGGTCACACCATCGACTATCTTCTGTCCCTCTAGGCTCATAGGATCACCTGTGTAATAGCTAGCTAAATCTGATGGGGATATTCCAGCACGTAAAGAAATTGCTGTAAGAGAACCAGCCGAAGTTCCAACTATGACATCAGAAAGCCTTGCATCCCATCCAGTAGCTTTTAAAAGAGCGTCAAGAACCCCGCTATGGTGAGCAGCTCCAGAGAATCCTCCAGCGCTTAGAACAAGACCTATAGTCGTTACTGTCCCATTTTCGCTCATCTTTTACCTCTCCTGTATTTCATGTCATAAACGCATTTTTTAATCTATTTGTGTTTTTCAACTACGCGATAGGATTAGAACCCTGTCAATTTTTGCTTTAAACCAAAAATTTAACTTAATTATTAGCACACAAGACCTTTGGGGGCATTTATCTCAAATGAGTTAGAAGCTGAACAAGCTTACGTAGACAAAGCTTATGGCTGTTTGGAAGCTGCTAAAGAAAGAGTTTTTGATCTCACTTCAATGGTTGAAGTCGGCAAAGGCGGAACAAATCAAGCGCGTGTTGAAAGGGACGCTATCTGGGACTCGGTTTCAACGCGGTTGGGTCAATTAAACATGGGTGATGCAGCTTTAGTTTTTGGACGAATTGACCAAAATGTTGATTCAGAAAGTTTTTACATCGGCAGGGTTGGTGTATGGGATGATAAACAAGACCCGATAGTAGTCGACTGGCGTGCGCCTATTGCAGAGTCTTTTTATAGAGCTACAGGATTGGATCCTATGGGGCTTGAACGGCGACGCCATTTTGTAAGCCGCGGCAGGACCCTTCTTTCATTAGAAGATGAAATATTCGGTGACATTGAAAAATTTCGTGATAACGAAAACTCTTCTCTCAAAGGTGAGGGTGCTCTTATAGCGGCGCTTGAAACAGCTAGAACCGGTCGCCTTCAGGACATTATTGGGACTATTCAAGGGGAGCAAGATGAAATAATTCGTGCCCCAATTTCAGGTGTGGTAGCGGTACAGGGAGGTCCCGGTACGGGGAAAACGGTTGTGGCTCTACACAGAGCGGCCTATTTGTTATATACACACAGGTTTCCCCTTGAAGGTCAAGGAGTTCTGGTAGTAGGACCTAATCGTTTATTTTTGGCTTATATAGAACAAGTGCTTCCATCTCTAGGGGAAGCAGGAGTTGAGATGGCCTCTCTAGGAGATTTGGTTGGGGGAGTCAGGGTTGGAGATCACCGAGACCCCGAAGAAGTCTCGCGACTTAAAGGTGATCTGCGTATGGTTAAATTTCTAGCTCGATCAGCGAAAATCCGTCAACGCCCTTTACGCGAAGATTTCAGAATCGGTTATGGGGTTCAGTGGTTGCACATCACTGTGGAACAGACTGCTCAAATAGTTGCCGAGGCACAAAGGCGTTACCGAACTCATAACGCAGCTCGACGTTTTATTGAAGAAGAGTTTTATTTCACCCTTGCTTCAAGTTCAAATGAGCCTCTTGATCATCGAACTGTAGGGGAACGGCTTAAAGGTCAGGTGGCTATAAGGGAAGCGTTGGATTGGATGTGGCCTGTACTTACCCCCGAACAATTATTGAATGACACATTTGGTTCTCATGCGTTGATAAAGGCAGCTGACCCGAAACTCACTCAAGAAGAAGTTGAGTCGCTGTACAAACCGAGAGAGTCTTTATCCAAAGAAATTATTTGGTCGGCTTCTGACGCAGCTTTACTAGACGAAGCGCGTGCAGTTTTAGGGTCGCGACCTGGTAAAAGAGAAGAGGATTCAATTAGAACTTTCGGTCACATAGTTGTTGATGAAATTCAGGATCTTTCACCAATGGATTTAAGAATGCTTTCAAGAAGATCTTTGAATGGCTCAATGACAGTAGTCGGCGACATTGCACAGGCGACGGGGGCTTGGGCGCATCAGAATTGGGAGAGCATTCTGCTGCATCTTCCTGATCGAAAAGAACCCCATATGCGTGAGTTGACAATTGGTTATCGTATTCCAGCTCCACTTATGGAATTGGCTGCGAATGTACTCAAAGAAGCAGCTCCAGGTTTGAAACCCCCGAGTTCCGTTAGGGCTGACGGTGAGTCCCCAATTTTTGTAAGTGCTGACTCTTCATTAGATTCTCTGGCAGAAGTAATAATTGAAGAGCAAGAAAAAGCTGATTCTGGGAACCTCGCGATAGTTGCTGCAAACTCACAGATAGAGGAAATTGAAGCATTACTTAACAAAGCAGAGATTATTTTCGGCCATCCAAATCGCCGAGGCCTTGATGAACAGTTAACGGTAGTTCCAGTAGGGCTCGTGAAAGGGCTCGAGGTCGATGTTGTAGTTGTTGTCGAGCCCAAGAAAATTATCGAAGAACAGATCCAAGGAATGAGAGCACTTTATGTTGCATTAACTCGTGCGACAAAACGAGTTGTAGTAGTTCACGCTGAAGAACTGCCTGCAAATATGAAAAATTAAATCGTAATTTAAGTATTACCCTTTTTTAGTTTTGCCATTTCACTAAAAAGTTCAATTGGAGACTGAATAGTCTGATCTTCTCCAAGTTCTCTAAAAATCGCATGCACATTTACCGCTATACGTTCCCACTCGCCCCATTGCTTAAAACCACCCAGATCTATCTCAGCTATTACTTCAGCCGCTGTTTGACCATTAGCGTGACGTTCTCGACACTCGTTATCAACAAAAGTTAGGTAATCACGAACATCAGTTACTCCCACAGCATCAGTTAAAGGACCGTGGCCCGGGATAATAACTTCAGCTTCCAATCCTATAATACGATCACATGCATCTATCCAGTTAGACACAGGACCGTCCCAGATTATTGGAGTTCCATGAATAAAAAGAATGTCGCCACAGAACACGGTTGCAGCATCTGGTAGATGTACAAGCAAATCTCCAGAGGTGTGAGCAGGCCCAACCTCTATTAGTTCCACTGTGCGACCACCAACGTCGAGTTGCAGTTCACCGCTGAAAGTCCGATCTGGTGGAGGTAATTCAATGTCACTAAATTCGAATGATCCAAAAGCATCTTGTATGTAGGAATTAGTTGTTTCACCGAGATCTATTTGCATTAGAGCCTCTAAGGCCGATGGTGGAATTGCTTCCATTTCAACTGCCGCTGCATTAGTGGTGATGATTTGGGCTCCGTTATCGCCGCTAACGAGACTATTTCCGTAGCAATGATCACCATTCGCATGAGTATTAACTACAACATTTATGGGATGCGCCGAAGTAACTGAAGACATCGAATCAAGCATGTTTTGGGTAAGTTTCAAATCAAAAAGAGTATCTACTAGCAAGGATGACCATTCTGAAGCAATTAGTCCCGCATTGCTCCAACCCCAGCCGCCATCAGGTTGCAAATATGCGAAAACATTGTCAGCTACTTCATGGAGGCCATGTGTGTAGGGAACGTTATTTAATTCTTTGTCCACAAACTAACTTTAGGCGAACCGAGTATTTAAGTAAGCGTTTTGTTAGTTATGAGAAATAGCATCCAGCACATTGAGTCGTGAAGCTCTGAATGCAGGAAGGATGGAAGCTAAAATTCCAAATAAACCTGAGATGAGCATGTATTGC
>PATJ01000045.1 GCA_002713545.1 Acidimicrobiaceae bacterium | reverse complement strand
GTTTCTTCTGGTGTTTCTTCTGGTGTTTCTTCTGGTGTTTCTTCTGGTGTTTCTTCTGGTGTTTCTTCTGGTGTTTCTTCTGGTGTTTCTTCTACATCTTCACCATCTCTTAGTCGTTGCCAAGTATCTAAAGCATTTCTCCATGAAGATTCAGCCTCAGCTATTATTTCGGAGTCAGATCCACTGTCTTTAGCTTTTTGGAGCGCGACTACAGCTTCGTCTTTGATTTTTTCAGCTTTTTTTATTTTGTTGGCAGCTTCTACTTCTTTTTCAGCTGCTTCTGCTCTTCTATTGAAAAGCAACAAAGCTTGTTGAGTTTTTTCGTCGATTTCTTTCATTTTGATGCCCAAATCTTTTATCTTCTAGTTGACTCTAAAGCAAAGGTCGTACTTCTTCACCGAAAATTCTTAACTGTTCAATATATTCTTCAAGAGTGCGACTGCGAAATTTAAGGTGAAAAACATTCGCTCCCGCATCATGATCAGCTCGAAGATGTTCAGCAATTTTTTCAGGTGGACCTGTTAATCCTGCTGGAGGGAGACCATCAGGTGGGTCACCTATGTAGGACCATGGAGGCATTATTCCGATATCAAAACTCGCGTTCTCTCGCCCCGATTCATTTGCTGCTTGCTGGATCGTTTCAATTATTTCTTTATACTGATCCCTGCTATTACCCATCGGTATATACCCGTCACCTCGCTTCCCGACACGACGCCACGCAGCAGGGCCTGAACCACCAATCCATATTGGTAGTTCTTTTGCCGGAGATTTAGGTCCAACTCCAACAGATTCAAAACTGAAATGGGTTCCTTCATGCGTTGCGTATTCATTCATGAAAGTAGTTTTTATTGCGTCAATACTTTCATCTAATATTGATCCACGTTTCGAAAAATCAATGTTAAGAGCGTCGAACTCTCCTTTAACATGCCCAGCTCCTAAACCTAAAATCACGCGCCCATTAGAAAGGTGCGCCAAAGTTCCGAATGAACTTGCTGATAAAAGAGGGTGACGGTAGGCGGCAATCCAAACAACAGAAAGAAGATTAATTTTTTCCGTGCTCGCTCCTATCCAAGAAAGAGTTGCAATAGGGTCATACCAGGTTGTTGTCATATGAGCTGAGTAGTCGTCATTCGGGATAGCTACATGATCGCATACACCTACGAAGTCAAGACCAGATGATTCAGCTACTTGCGCGACCATGACCAGCTCATCAGGTCCCGCTTCTTTTTCCCAGGGGTCAACCAAAGTTTGAGTCAAAGTTTGAATTGGTAGTTGTATTCCATAGAAAGCTTCATTTTCAGGAACTAAGTTCGGCACATCATCTCCTAAGCACTATTTTGAGACATTCTTTTAATTATTTGAGCTCTTTTGTAAATAGGCTCATCGATCATTTCACTTCCAATTGCTATTGAAGCTTCACCCCTTTCAATAGCTTTTTCAAATTCTTGTATCACTTTTGAAGCCCAGTCAAGTTCCTCCTCTGTAGGTCGGAAAGCTTTATTCGCGAGACCTACTTGATCAGGATGTATGCACAATTTGCCTGTAAAACCTAACGATCTGGCCTCAACTGCCTCTTCTAGAAACCTTTTTTCATCTTTGAAATCCGATACAACCATGTCGATTGCATAGATCCCTCCCATTCGTGTTGCCTGCGATATTTGTGATCGCGCTAAAAGCACTTCACGATTATCAGCTCTTCTTACTCCGCCAAGATCAGCTACATAATCTTCAGCTCCGAAATAGCACCACTTCACTTGCGGCTGTTTCGCAATTTCCAACGCATTAACCAAACCTGAAACAGTTTCCAAACCAGCCATAATTGGAAGGCCACCGAATCCAAAATCAGAAAGAGATTTAGAGATCTGATCAGCTTCTTCTTTGGAAGAGATTTTTGGGACTATGACTCCCGTTAGTTCATCTGATATCGCAATTGACAAATCTTCGGCGAAATGTTCCGTCCCAAAAGCATTTACTCTTACGAATAGCCCCATTTTTTTAGCTTTTTCACTTAATTCGGGGATCATTACTCTAGCCGTTTCGCGGGCATTCGTTTTTTCATCAGTTGGAACGGAATCTTCAAGGTCGATTATTGAAGCGTCCGGAGAACTTCGAGGCAATTTAGACAAAATCGACCTCTTATTTCCAGGAGCGAAAAGAAGACTCTTAAATACTTGATCCGGAAAAGACAAATTCTCCATAACACAGTTTGACGCCAAAAAGTCCATCTTGCTTAAGAACTTCGACTTTATTCGTGAGATTATCTTCTATTACCTTGTAGAGATGGAAAATAAAGATGAACAAGAGCTGGAGTTTCCCGGCACATGGGCAATAAATGAACCTGATCGGATAGCAGTCCTCATGTCCGGATCGGACGAAAAGATGACGTATTTGGAACTAGATGAAAAAGCTAACCGCATATCAAATCTTTTTGCCGATTTAGGCCTACAGCCTGGAGACCACATTGCTTTTTGTTTAGAGAACACAATTGACTTTTTACCGTTGGCATGGGGAGCCCACTACGCAGGTTTGTATTACACAGCAATAAGTTCGCGTCTCACCGAAGAAGAAATGGGTTACATAGTCAGAGATTGTGGAGCAAGAGTTTTTGTAACGTCAGCAGGAAACAGAGATACAGCTGAACAAATAGATTTCGTAGATACAAGTGTAAAAGAGAAGTTTGTCATTGGCGGAGAGATAGACGGATACGCGTCTTTCGAAGATGCTACAGAAAGCACATCTAAGGAACCGCAACTTGACAGAGTTGAAGGTCAAGACATGCTTTATTCATCTGGTACCACAGGTCTTCCCAAAGGTGTAAAGGTTCAAGCTCCAAATGTTCCACTGGGAAGCCCATCAGCCCAAGCAATGTTGTTCAGAGCAGTATTTGGAATTGAAAGTGACGCCGTTTATCTCTCCCCAGCTCCGTTGTATCATGCAGCGCCTCTCAGATTTTGCATGGCCGCACACCGCATCGGGGCAACAGTTATAGTTATGGAAAAATTCGATCCCGAAGAAGCGTTAGCTGCAATCGAATCAAATGATGNGACAGCAAGCCAATGGGTGCCCACGATGTTTGTCAGAATGTTGAAACTTCCAGAAGAANTTCGCGAAAAGTATGACACAACCTCTTTGAAGACAGTTATACATGCTGCTGCTCCTTGTCCCATCGAGGTAAAGAAACAAATGATTGATTGGTGGGGGCCAATATTGCACGAGTACTACGCAGGTACCGAAGGTAATGGTTTNACTTACATNAATTCAGAAGATTGGATCAATCATCCAGGGTCGGTGGGTAAATCTCTACTCGGTGAACTGGTAATTGTTGATGATGATGGTAATGAACTTTCTTATGGAGAAGAAGGAAATATCTATTTTCGAAGCGATTCAAGATTTGAGTATCACAATGATCCGGAGAAAACNGCAGCTTCACGAATGGGAGAAGACCTGAGCACTCTAGGAGATATAGGGCGTATTGACGAAGAAGGTTTCCTCTATTTGACTGACCGCAAAGCTCACATGATCATTTCTGGGGGCGTGAATATATACCCTCAAGAAGCAGAAAATATATTAACAATGCATCCTGCTGTTTATGATGTTGCCGTAATCGGTGTGCCAAATGACGAATTTGGTGAAGAAGTAAAAGCAGTAGTTCAGTTGGTTGACCCAAAAAAAGCAGAACCTGCTTTGGAAAGAGAGCTAATTGCTTACTGTCGTTCTCATTTGGCTGATCTGAAATGTCCTAGAAGTATCGATTTCAAAGAAGAATTGCCGCGGCATCCAACTGGAAAGTTGTATAAGCGTCTTCTCAAAGATCAGTATTGGTCAGATAAAGAAACCCGTATTTGATTCACCCTGCTTCTGAGTGAGTTACAGGTTCTTCACCCATCCATTCTCTTAGAGTATTTTTTAACTTTGTTTGCTGTATAAAAATGTCATGCTCTGGCCCNGCATCCGAAGANGCTTGGGGNGCTTTGAGATAGAAAGACAACCATTCTTGAACACCGGACTGGTCAGCCCGTGCCGCCAAATCAAGAAAAAGAGCTAAATCTAGAACAATTGGAGCAGCCAGAATAGAGTCACGGCAAAGAAAGTCGACTTTGATTTGCATCGGGTAACCGAGCCAACCGAAGATGTCAATATTGTCCCAACCTTCTTTGTTGTCACCGCGTGGCGGGTAATAGTTGATTCGAACTACNTGATCTATATCGCCGTATAGGTCAGGATATGAATCNGGNTGGAGAATCGTGTCAAGAACACCCAGTTTTGAAACTTCTTTAGTCTTGAAGTTGTCCGGATCATCCAAAACCTCGCCATCTCTATTTCCGAGAATATTTGTTGAGAACCATCCTCTTAATCCCAGCATTCTTGCTTTAAGACCTGGTGCAAGAAGTGTTTTCATAAGAGTTTGGCCTGTTTTGAAATCCTTTCCGGCAACAGGAACGCCTCTGCTTTTTGCTAGCTCGACCATACATGGGATATCTAAAGCAAGGTTTGGGGCACCATTCGCAAAAGGCACTCCGCTCATAATTGACGCGTAGGCATAAATTTGGCTTGGTGCAATATTTTCGTCATTTGATTTGAGTCCGGCTTCAAAAGAATCAACGCTCTCATGTACAGNACTTGCTTCTTGGAAAGCTTCAGTAGAGCCACACCACACCATTATTAATCTGTCACATTCGTTATCAACGCGAAATTTCTCAATGTCTGCCATTAGAGCTTGAGCTTGATCCCATTTCGAATCCAAGTTTTTAACTCTTTTGCCATCCAATTTTTTCACCCAACGGTTGTCGAAGACGGCATCCATGGCGACTATCCCTTCGAGTTCAGATGAAACTGGTGCAATATCTTTTTCATCTAGAACCCCACATGTTCGAGCGGCTTCGAGAACATTTGAAGAAATCGGATCCCATCCGCCGAATACCAAATCATCAAGGTCAGCTAAAGGAACGAAATCGCGTATCAACGGATTACGTCCTTCTTCACGTTTGCCGAGTCTGATATGAGCCATCTGACTCACTGACCCGATTGGAGCTGCAAGCCCCTGTCGAGCTGCAATAACTCCAGCGATAAAAGTTGTNGCCACGGCGCCTAGTCCAGGAGTCAGAACTCCTAAGCGGCCTGAAGCAGGTTTAATAGATAATTTTTCAGTCATATAACAATAAGGATACGTATGCTTAGGGCCTGTAACCTCAGAATCATCGTTTCAATTGATAAAAGACTTAAATTAGGGGAAAATAAACCATGCCATGGCCTAACCTAAACGACGAAAAATTATTCGAAATCATTAAGAGAGAAATTCATCGCCAGAACACCACACTGCAATTAATAGCATCTGAAAATTTTGCATCACCTGCGGTTTTAGCGGCAACTGGTTCTGTTTTTACTAATAAGTATTCAGAGGGTTACCCGGGAAAAAGATATTACGGCGGAAATGTCCATGTTGATGAAGCTGAAATCCTCGCGTGTGAACGAATAACTACTTTATTTGGAGCAGAGCACGCAAACGTCCAGCCGCATTCAGGGGCGAGTGCCAATATGGCCGTTTACCAAGCTCTATTGGAACCNGGTGACACAGTTCTTGGTCTGAGACTTGATCATGGCGGCCATTTAACGCATGGTTCGCCGGTTAACTTCAGCGGCAAACTTTATAACTTTGTTTCATACGGTCTAACTGAAGAAGAACTGATCGATGTCGAAGACCTACAGAGAAAAGCTGAAGAAGTAAAACCAAAGCTCATAGTTTTAGGAGCTACCGCATATCCGCGTGTAATAGAAGCTGCTCCAATAAGAGAAATAGCCGACTCCGTAGGCGCGTATTTGATGTTTGATGCTGCTCATATAGCAGGACTCATAGCAGGGAAAGCACATCCAAATCCAGTTCCGTATTGTGATGTTGTTACGTTCACAACGCATAAGACTCTCAGAGGTCCAAGAGGAGGCTGCATTCTTAGCACAGAAGAACTGTCTTCGGCAATGGACAAAGCAATTTTCCCCGGTTTGCAAGGTGGTCCTTTGGAACATCACATAGCGGCAAAAGCTGTAGCTTTTGCAGAAGCTTTAGATCCTTCTTTTGAAATTTATTCGAAACAGATCGTAAGCAACGCCCAAGCTCTTGCAGAAGCCCTAAATAATGAAGGGTTTAGGCTTGTAGCAGGNGGTACCGACAATCATCTTCTCATAGTTGACTTGCGAACTTTCGATGAAGAAATAACTGGGGCTGAAGCCCAGGTTGTTCTCGATGAAGCGGGTATAACGCTGAACAAAAACACAGTGCCGGACGATCCACGTTCTCCCTTCGTTACAAGTGGAGTTCGCCTTGGAACACCTTCGACCACCACTCAAGGAATGACTGAAAAAGAGATGGCAGTGATTGCGCACTTAATGGCCCGAGCGTTACGTGACAGGAGAGATCCAAATTCACTTTCTGCGATAAGGAAAGAGGTTGCAGAACTTTGTAGTTCTTTCACACCTTATGGTGATTAGAGTCGGATGCCCGGAGCTATCGCCTATCTGATGGTTGGGGGAGTTGCTGCTGTNGCAACTTTCGTTTCAACTCCCTTGGCGCGTAAAANAGCTGAACGTTTCGGAGTCATATCTGCTCCAGATGACAGAGATGTGCATGAATTGCCTACACCACATTTAGGTGGACCCGCAATGCTGTTTGGTTTACTTGCCGGATCCCTTTTTGCTTGGCTAATAGGTGATTTCTCTGAAGTGTTTTCCGCTCGNTCTGAGATATTAGGGGTTCTAGCAGCGGCTATTTTTATGTGTGGAGTTGGTGTTATCGATGACGTCAAGCCAATATCAGCCCCAGCAAAAATTGCCGGGATGGTAATAGCAGGAAGCGTCTTGTCCTTGGTGGGTGTGTCTTTAGTTGTTCTGCGAATCCCTTTTGTTGATGTTGTGTTACTTTCCACTGATCTGGCCGCATTAGCCACAGTCTTATGGGTTGTACTTTTGGCTAATGCGATTAATTTGATTGACGGTTTAGATGGTTTGGCAACTGGAATTGTTGCTATCGCGTCGACAACTTTTGTAATTTATGCAATTCGTTTAGCTGACGAGGGTGTTTTGTTTGAAGAAAACCCTGGTGCACTCATCGCAGTTCTAATTGCNGGTGTCTGTGTTGGCTTTTTGCCGCATAACGCGCATCCAGCAAAAATATTTATGGGGGATGGTGGAGCTCTTATGTTAGGTGTGCTGTTAGCAGCATCCACCGTTTCTGTAGGTGGTAGAACAGATGCTGCTTACAGCGGGCAATCGTTCTTTTTCTTCGCCCCTTTGTTGATTCCTTTGGTGATTTTGGGNGTGCCGATAATTGATGTTTTATTTGCGATCATTAGAAGGATTGCTACGCCGGGCCTGTCTGTAACTACTGCTGATAAAGATCACTTGCATCACAGACTTTTGAGGCTCGGTCACGGACACCGAAGAGTTGTTTTTATTTTGTGGACATGGACTGCTTTANTATCAGGATTCGTATTGTGGCCAACTTACAGCGGACGTGGTGATGGGATAGTTCCAATGGGTATAGCAGGAGTATGTTTAATTTTGTTCACGTTGCTTCATCCGCGCTTGCAGATAAATAAACCAAAAAAATGAAATTGTGGCAGAAGACCGTTCCCCCGAGTTGTGAGCACGTGAGAAAGAATCTAGATTCACATGCGGCCGGATATTCAAATTTTCTGAGCTTTCTAATTTAAAAACAAATTATGACCGAGGTAACTTGGATGATTAAATCTGAAAAACGTGAGATGAAGCAAGGGTCTGGTGATGCTATGGCAGCTGCATTTGAACTCGTAGCGACTCCCGCTATCTTCGGATTTTTAGGATGGCTTCTAGATAGAAAACTTGAAATCTTTCCAATATGCACTTTGGNATTTGTAGCTGTAACTATCACTTATGCTTCNTGGCGTCTTTATAAGCAATTCACCCTTAGACTCACCCAAGAGGCNGAACAGCGACGAGAAACTTGGTTGCTGGGAAGTGAAAANGTNGATTAAACANAAAGCGAAAGAAGAAATAGTGGAAAGTGTCTCAGAGNNNCCAGAGAAGCGCATAGCTAATCACTTNGCTTTAAGAGCNTTATNGGTCTCTCCTTTGTTTNTNNTTCTTTCTGCGATNGGNTGGGGTNTGGGTGGAANNNTTTCTGCTCTNATNGCTCTNGNTCTTGTNNCTTTCAATTTTTTGGCCGGTGCTGCAATCATTACGAGAACTGTAAAAATTTCTCTNAANATGCTTTATGGATCAGTTCTNGGCGGTTATGTCGTCNGNTTGGCNATATTGACAGGNGTAGTTATGTCAGTCCGNTCCTTNGATTGGTTTAAAACNGTTCCTTTTGCNATGACTCTTNTAGTGACNCACTTAGGTTTNCTNGCTACAGAGACACGTTACATATCAGCTTCTTTGGCTTATCCTGATTTAAAGCCAACTANTTCAAAGGAGATTCGCTAATCGTGAATGTTTTTGCTTTGGAATTCCCNCCNGTNAGCCATCTTTTTGAATGGCCCGACATAATNTTNTCTGGNTCTTTGTTTGCTGTNAATAAGACAGCNCTTATATATCTNGCTGCNGTCTTNATAACTTCNGCGATTTTTCTTACTGCAGGTCGNCAACGAGGTTCGCTAGTNCCAGTNGGTGTGCAACANGTNGCAGAATCAGGAGTNAANTTTGTAGAAGAGTCAGTAGTNATGGAGACNATCGGGCCAGANGGTAAAAAGTATTTACCTTTTNTGACCACAATGTTCTTTTTNATACTNTTTTCAAANATTTTTGAGGTAGTTCCAGGAATACAATTCCCCGCAAACAGCAGGATGGCTGTTCCAATTACTNTNGCNTTNGTCGTTTGGGTNATTTANAACTTTGTGGGNGTAAGGGCNCAAGGTTTTNNCGGCTATTTNAAGAANTCTTTATTNCCNCCTGGAGTNCCTAANGCTTTGTACCTAATTGTNACNCCGATNGAATTAGTNTCNACNTTNGTAGTTAGGCCATTTTCNNTAGCCATTCGATTGTGGGCCAACATGGTNGCAGGTCACCTTCTNTTAGTNACATTCGCAATNCTTACCCAGACCTTNTGGGANAACGGTTATATAGGTGCTNTTGCNCCTTTTTCAATGCTCATATTAATGACAGGTTTTGAGATNTTGGTTTCTGTTTTGCAAGCCTTTATCTTTACTATTCTGACTGCCGTTTATATCGGTGGTTCGATGCACGCAGAACACTAGATCGCCCACCTGATGGTGGACCGAAGACAATATAAATAATTCCGATCGGACATTCCGGTTGGTCGAAAATAGAAAAACAGGAGAGAGAAGTGCTGAACATTTTGGCGCAAGCTGCAACTGAAGCCGGTGAAATGGTAGAGGGTCTGAAGGCAATTGGAGCTGGCCTTGGATATGGCCTAGCTGCTATTGGACCTGGGGTAGGTATTGGAACTGTGGTTGGTAACGCAATCTCGTCTATGGCTAGACAGCCAGAGTCTGCAGGTATGGTGCGAACGACGATGTTCTTGGGAATAGCTTTCACGGAAGCTCTTGCCCTCATAGGTTTCGTTGTATTCATTCTACTTTTGCCGTAGAAAACTTAGGTATCGAAAGGAAGTCTAAATTTATGAGACGAAAAGGAATCAGACTTAGCTTTTCGTTGCTTTTTGCAATGGCGGGACTGCTTTTTTTCGCAGGTCCAGCCTCAGCATCAGGTGAGAGTATTGGAAGCTGTGTTGTAGAGAAACTTGAACACATTATGGAAGATGGACATCACGATGATGGCCATCATGATGTAGAACATCTTTTCCATTCTCTTCATGCTAAAGAAGGTGCAACAGAGGAAGAAAAGAAAGCGGTCAAAAAGAACGAAGACAAGCTTGAGAGTTGTCTCGAAGCCCCTAGCCCAATAATCCCNGAATTAAGCGAGGTTATTTGGGGAGGTGGAGCTTTCTTAATTTTGTTTGTGGTGATGGTCAAGAAAGGTTTTCCAGCAGTGAAAGCAGCGATGGACGCCAGAGCAGAAAAGATCCGAGATGACCTAGATGCGGCAGAAAAAGCCAAAACGGATGCACAGAGTGTTCATGCTGATTATGAGGCACGTTTAGCTGATGCGAAAAATGAAGCATCGCGCNTAATCGACGAAGCTAGAGGAGCAGCTGATCAAGTACGTTCAGATCTGGTAGCAAAAGCAGAAGCTGATATTTCTGATATGAAATCGAGAGCCGCTAGCGAAATCGAAGCATCAAGACAGCAAGCAATTGCAGATCTACGGGCGGAAGTTGCAGGAATAGCTCTTGGAGCTGCTGAAAAAGTAGTTCAAAGTAGTTTGGACGACGATGCTCAACGAAGACTTGTAGATCAATATATTGATGAAGTGGCTGGTAGCTAATAATGGCTGATAATGCAATTACTGGTTACGCTGATGCGTTGTTCGCCGTTGCGGCAGCCAACGATGTTCTAGCCACCGTCGAAGACGAATTGTTTAGATTCTCACAAGCGTTAAGTGCAGATGAGAATCTTCAGGCAACTTTGAATGATTCGTCTTTGCCAGTTGATCGCAGACAACAGATTGTTGAAGACCTTCTAGGGGGTTCGGCCTCCTCAACCACTAAGGCATTGGTGTCGATGATCGTGGCTTCAGGGCGTTCCGCACGTTTTTCGAACATCGTTGATGCATTTATCGAACGCAGCGCGGCTTCTAGAAATAAAACGGTCGCTACGGTTCGTTCTGCAGTTGAACTAGATGATAGCCAAAAAGACAAATTGGTTACGGCTTTGAGTGGAGCTACCAACAAAGACGTAGAAGTAAAAGTAGTTATTGACCCGTCTGTAATAGGCGGGTTAGTTACAGAAATTGGTGATGACATTATTGACGGCAGCGTCCGTCGCCGTTTGAACCAACTTCGAGAGAATTTCCGATAGGAAGAAAGTAATCGAGACGAGAGAAAATATGACTGAATTGACAATCAGCACCGCTGACATAGCTGCATCAATCCAGAAAAACCTTGAGGGTTTTGAACCTGGTTTAGAACAAAGCCAGGTGGGACGGGTGCTTGAAGTGGGAGATGGCATTGCCAGAGTCTCAGGTNTGCCCGATGCGGCAGTNAATGAGTTANTACAGTTTGAGAGNGGAACNTTTGGNCTGGCTCTCAATCTNGACGAGGGTTCAATTGGTGCGGTAGTCCTTGGNGAAGTNGATGACATNGAAGAAGGNCAGACGGTTCGTGCTACNGGTGACATTCTTTCCTTACCAGTNGGTGANGGTCTTATTNGGGCGTGTAGTTAATGCTCTTGGAGAACCAATTGATGGCAAAGGTCCANTNACAAATACAGAGACAAGGCGCATGGAGATNCAAGCTCCAGGNATCATGGGNCGTAAACCTGTNCANGAACCTATGCANACAGGAATTAAAGCAATTGATTCNTTGGTGCCTATTGGACGTGGTCAACGAGAGCTCATAATNGGTGACCGAAAAACAGGAAAAACAACNATAGCTATTGACACAATTATCAATCAGGCAGGTCAAGGAATGAAATGTGTCTACGTGGCTATTGGTCAGAAAGCCTCTACTGTCGCACAAAACGTTGCAGTTTTAGAATCTTACGGAGCTATGGATTACACAGTGGTAGTTGTAGCGCCCGCTTCAGACCCTGCTCCTTTTAAGTATCTTGCGCCATACGCAGGTTGCGCGATCGGTCAGCACTGGATGGATAACGGTGAACACGCTTTAGCTGTATATGACGATTTGTCAAAACAAGCTGAAGCTTATAGACAAATGTCTTTGCTACTTAGGCGACCCCCTGGTAGAGAGGCATACCCAGGAGATGTTTTCTACTTGCACAGTAGACTTTTGGAGCGCGCAGCTAAGTTGAGTGACGATAAGGGTGCAGGTTCTTTGACAGCTTTGCCCGTTATCGAGACTAAAGCTGGGGATGTTTCCGCTTTCATTCCTACCAATGTGATTTCCATTACNGACGGTCAGATATTCCTACAAGANGATCTNTTTAAATCAGGTATAAGACCAGCAATTGATGTAGGTATTTCTGTTTCTAGGGTTGGTTCTGCAGCTCAAGTAAAGGCAATGAAAAACGCNGTAGGAACTCTAAAGTCCGATTTGCAGCAGTTCCGTGAACTAGAGTCCTTCGCAGCGTTTGGGTCTGATTTAGATGCAGTTTCNCAGGCTCAACTTGATAGAGGNTACCGATTAACAGAGTTNCTAAAACAAGGATTAAACTCGCCCTTGTTAGTTGAAGAGCAAGTGGTTTCTATCTGGGCTGGCACCAGAGGACATTTAGATAGTGTAGAAATAGCTGACGTAAGTAGGTTTGAATCAGAATTACTTGACTGGTTTAGGACACGTCACGGCTCGATTTTGAGTGAAATACGTGAATCAGGAAACATAGGAGATGAGGAGGCTTTCGAATCAGCAATTGCAGCTTTTTCGGATCAATTTGAAGCTACAAATCCTACTCAGGAGACACCGGATGCAGAGTTTTCTGAAACAGATTCCAACATAGTTGACGCAGACACAACTTTGCCTGAAGAGGACATTTCGGGGGCCTAGTGAAAACTATTTTACTAAGCCGACAAATCGTTCGAATTTACGACGTAGTAAAGGACAGCTGATGGCTGGCGGTAAAGAGAGAGTTCTTCGACGCCGTATAGGCAGTGTTCAGAACACAAAAAAGATCACGCGAGCTATGGAGTTAATAGCAGCTACCAGAGTAGTGAAAGCTCAGCAGAGAGCGCGTTCGGCTAAACCTTACGCAGAGCAAATAACCTCAGTAATCGAAAACCTTGCGGCAGGCGGTGCGGAAGTTGATCATCCATTACTGAGAAAAGCGGAAAAAGTTAGTCGTGTCGGAGTTGTAGTAATTTCTTCAGACCGGGGATTAGCAGGACCCTATAATTCTTCAGTAATCAGGGCAGCAGAGAGACAAGTCCAAAACGCACGTTCAGAAGGTGCGGATTATTCTTTGATTGTTATAGGAAGAAAGGCAAGAGATTATTTTGCTTTTCGAAACTTCAATATTGACTCCTACACCGAGGGAATAAGTGACAATCCCACTTATGAGGATGCGCGTCGCATTTCTGAGACTGTTTCAGAAATGTTTTCAGAAGGAAAAGTAGACAGAGTCGAACTTGTTTACACAGAATTTTTGAGCATAGGTAGTCAGAAAGTTACTGTTCGTAGATTTTTACCGCTCGAAGATACAGAAGTTATTGCGAGTGAAGGTGGAGGTGATTCTAATTTGGGCACAGCTTTTGAATTTGAACCATCACCCGAATCAGTTTTGGAAGCGTTACTTCCGCGTTATGTGGAAGCGCGTCTTTTTGGAGCGTTATTAGAGTCAGCAGCTTCAGAACATGCAAATCGACAGCGAGCTATGAAAGCCGCTACAGACAATGCAGAAGAATTAATAATTAAACTTTCTCGTGAAATGAACCAAGCTCGCCAAGATGCGATCACCACTGAGATTATGGAAATTGTGAGTGGAGCCGAAGCTCTTGGTTCAGATAGTGAGAAGTCTAACGAACTGCTAGATCTTGTTGGATCAAGCACAGAAAATAACAGTTAAGTAATAGGAAGAAATCAGGAAAGATTATGACAACAACTGATCTTAAAGATGGTCGAATAGTAGGAATTGCCGGGCCGGTTATTGATGCCGAATTCCCCCAAGGGGAGTTACCGGAGATCAATACAGCCTTAGAGTTTGATGTCGCTGTTGATGACAGCAGTATCACCATTGTTGCAGAGGTAGCACAACAGATAGGCGACAGCCGTGTTCGTGCGATCGCAATGAAGCCAACCGATGGACTTACANGAGGAACANNTGTGCGAAATACNGGAAAAGGTATAAGTGTTCCTGTAGGTGANGNCACNCTGGGGCATGTTTTTAGTGTTACAGGNGANGGANTAGANGATCCNAATGCTGGNTCNGGATCCGAACGTTGGGAAATTCANAGNNCGNCCCCNTCNTTTGATTCTCTTGAACCAAAAGCACAAATGTTTGAAACNGGAGTAAANGTNATNGATNTACTTACNCCNTATTTACAGGGTGGAAAAATTGGTCTTTTCGGTGGTGCTGGAGTGGGTAAAACAGTTCTGATTACCGAAATGATTAACCGTGTAGCTACCAATCATGGTGGTGTTTCAGTTTTCGCGGGAGTAGGTGAGAGAACTCGTGAAGGAACAGATCTTTTGCTNGAAATGGATGAATCAGGNGTTNTAGAGAAAGCAGCTTTGGTTTTTGGTCAGATGGATGAGCCACCTGGAGTGCGACTTCGTGTTGCTCTTTCAGCATTAACTATGGCTGAGTATTTTCGCGATGAACAAGGCCAAGACGTTCTACTTTTCATAGACAATATTTTCCGCTTCGTCCAAGCCGGTTCTGAGGTGTCAACTCTGTTGGGAAGAATGCCATCAGCTGTGGGTTACCAGCCGACATTGGCTGACGAGATGGGCGAATTGCAGGAAAGGATTACTACAACACGTGGTAGATCTATTACTTCTATGCAGGCAGTTTATGTACCCGCTGATGATTACACCGATCCAGCTCCATTTACCTCATTTACACACTTTGATGGAACGACAGAGCTAAGTCGAGATATAGCGGCACTAGGCATCTACCCTGCAGTTGACCCACTTGCATCTACTTCTACGATCCTCACTCCTGAAGTAGTGGGACAAAAGCACTATGACACCGCTCGTAGAGTTCAGGAGATACTGCAACGGTATAAAGAACTCCAAGACATAATTGCAATTCTTGGTTTAGATGAACTCTCCGAAGAAGACAAGATTACAGTTTCAAGAGCCCGTAAAGTTCAGAGATTCTTATCACAGCCTATGAATGTCGCGGAGATATTTACAGGTTTGCCTGGCGTTACTGTTTCAGTTGAAGAGACAGTTGACTCTTTTGCAGCATTGGTAGATGGTGAACTCGACGAACTTCCTGAGCAGGCTTTCTTGAACGTCGGCGGAGCTGAAGATGCACAACGTAAAGCCCAAGAATTAGAAGCCTAAGAATCATGACTTTTCAGGTAGAACTGGTATCCCCAGAGTCGATTTCATACAGTGGCGAAGCAGAAATGATAATTGCTCGAACTGTTGAAGGTGGGGACATAGCTTTTCAACCAGGACATGTTCCATTTATTGGTGTTCTTTCAGTATGGTCAGTTGAAGTAATACGACCAGACGGTGAAAGNGACATATTCGCGGTTCACAGAGGTTTTGTACAAGTAGCGGGAACAAAAGTAAGCATTTTGTCTGATGTTTCTGAGGCAGCCGATGAAATTGATATTGAAAGGGCGCGTGAAGCTCGTTCATCTGCACAGGATCTAATTTCGTCAGATAAAGATAATGAAGACGCTCTTGCGTCGCTTGAAAGGTCTGAAGTTCGGCTTCGCGTCGGTGGAGCAGAAGTATAAAAAGAAACCCTAATAGGTTTTAGTGTCTCTAAATATCCTCAATATCATCTAATCTGTGGTGCGCTTTAATCAGTCTCACGGTGCCAGATTTAGATCGCATAACAAGAGATTCCGTATGGGCCATTTCCGTTGAATATCTAACGCCCTCAAGAAGGTCACCATCTGTAATGCCGGTAGCTGCAAAAAAACAGTTATTACCTGACACTAGGTCATCGAGATCCAAAATTCTTTCCAAATCGTATCCCTGTTCTTCAGCGGCCTTTCTCTCTTTCTCGTTGCGCGGCCACAAGCGTCCTTGGAGCGATCCACCCATGCATTTCAAGGCCGCGGCGGAGATAACTCCTTCAGGTGTGCCCCCAATTCCAAAAAGAACGTCTGCGCCCGACTCTGGCCATGCGGTGGAAATTGCACCTGCCACATCACCGTCCGAAATCAGGCGTATTCTTGCACCAGCTTCACGCACTTCAGAAATTAACTCTGAATGCCTATCGCGGTCTAAAATTACAGCGGTTAGATCTCTGACAGTTTTATTTTTGGCTTCTGCAATTTTTTGAAGATTTTCAGTGGGAGATTTTGCTAAATCAATGGCATCGCAACATCCAGGCCCTACAGCAATTTTCTCCATGTATACACAAGGCCCAGGGTCAAACATCGTTCCTTTATCACTGACAGCTATGACTGATATTGCATTTGCTCTTCCAAGCGCCGTTAGTGTTGTTCCATCTATCGGGTCAACTGCAATGTCTGTTGCGGGGTCGTTACCGTTCCCACAGCGTTCTCCATTAAAAAGCATTGGCGCTTCATCTTTTTCGCCCTCGCCAATAACAACTATTCCATCCATGTTCACGGTATCTAGCACACGACGCATGGCATTAACCGCCCCTTCATCGGCGCCTTCCTTGTCTCCTCTGCCCATCCATCTAGCGGCGGCCATTGCTGCAGCTTCAGTTACTCTTACAAGCTCTAATGCGAGGTGTTTATCTGGGGTTTGAACTTTTCTACTCATTGAATCCGACATTAGCGCCTTGGGGAAGTTCTTGTGCATTTAGCTCAAAGGATTATCGGCGGTTTAGCGTTTCAATAGAGAAAGATGTCAGGATAAGAGAATGAAATGGGGAAAAAAGCAAACCGGAAACGAAACAAATGAAAATCCTGAAGTGCTTGAAGAAGGAGAAAAAATTGGGCCAGATTCAAATGCTGAAATCGAATATGAATTACATGAGTGGGCAGGCGAAACTCGGTTGGTGTTAGATCAACTTCTAATACTGAATGAAGTTCCTCATGTTTGGCAGGGAGCTACTTTGGTAGTCCGAGAAGAAGATGAGCAAGCTACGGACCAGTTAATTGAAGAAGCAGAATCAACTTCTTTGCCAACACTTGAGTCTGATGCAGAAACAATTGAATACGAAACATCGGGATGGTCAGATTCAGAGCAAACTTCTTTTAGTTCTTTGTTAGTTCGCTTAGGAATCCCTTACGAATTTAATGATGAGGGGGGTCTTGTAGTGCAAGCTTCTGATGAAGAGGCTATTGAAACCGCTCTCGACGCATTTCAAGTAGTTAATGATGATCGTCCTGAACTTGATGGTTTGGATGCGAATTCACTTTTGACTGAAGTTTTCGTTTCATGCGATCGTCTCAGACGTGATCATCGAGATGATACAGGAGTAGGCGAAATATTACGTTTGACTCCTATTCTCGCTCAGCACAGACCTCCTTTTGGAATTGAAGCAAATCAATGGGATGAAATTAGTAAAAGAGCGATTGATTTAGTTGAGTTGTTGTCGGAGGGTTCAGGAGATGAGGAAGAAATAAAATCTCAGGCTAATGGACTTGCTGAAATCTTGAGGTCCATGACTTAAAGACAGGAGCATCACTTAGATTTTTCCGAAAAAATAGACTATTTCAGAATCAGGGCTTTCCAGAGAGAACGATAATTGGGCCAAATAAGGTCAGGCGAGATGTAACCGTCCTCCATAAGTGCTTTATCTAGGAGAGGAAGATTCCTGTAGGGAACCAACATGTCAACGTGATGAGCTAAATGGTAGCCAACATTTAAAGGAACAAAGAAAAAATTAGCCAGACGGTTTTGTCGGATGTAATGGGTTGTTCTACGCCTGTCTGAAGATTGCGTCATTCCGCCATGTTCAGTGATTGCACGAATTCTGTTTAGAAACTGATACACACATACCCAAGGAATAATCCAAAGGAAAAGGTATGTAGTTAAATTGCTAAAAATCCAGAAGAAAGCGGCGACCATCATTTGACCGGAAAGAAAAGAAATAGTTAAACGTAGATGCCTTAGATCATTCAGCCTCTGGAATCTGGGGCGTAAAATCCTAAAAGCCGAGACCCCACTCAAATCTCTCAACAATTTTCTACCCATGGAACTTTTAGGAATTGGATAGAAGCTATAAAGAACAAAGTCTGGTTCTTGTGGGCCGAACTCATCTCGATGATGTCTTATATGTCCTATTCGATAACCATGGCTTCCCGAACCAAAAGCTAACCAACCGATAAGACGTATGCCTATAACATCATTGATTTTCTGATTAGAAAAAAGTAAACGGTGAGCTGCTTCATGATGAATTATGAAAAGTCGGTTTTGCGCTATGCCCATAGCAAAAATTGAAAAAATCCAAACTAAAGGATGACTATAGATCATCGTTACCCAAACAATTAGAGGCGGGAACAATAAAGACAGTATTACCGAGAAAGAGTTTTTAGAGTTTGAAATTTTTCTTAGGTCGTCTCGAAAGGCTTTTTTTGGTCTTCCATCCGGGTGAAGACGGCTACTACCAGTAAATTCTTTTGAAGGCATGACCATTCCACCTGTCATTGAGGCGACCATTTCATCATGAGACAGATTTTCTTTCATAAGAAAATGCTACCTATTAATGGTTGGTAGATTCCACTAGCAGCTGAAACATCAACCTATGATCAACAAATGACTCACCCATCAGGACTTTTGCTTACCCATGGCGCAGGAAGTGACCGAACTCATTCGAGTTTGGTGAGTATTGAAAAAAAGATGACGCCACTACCAGTCAGGAGAATCAACTTTCCATACAGAAAAGCAGGCCGACCCTTTCCCGACCGGACTCCTAAGTTAATTAATTCAATTGTCAAAGCATCTGAATCAATGAGTAAAAAATATGGCTTGGAACCATCGAAGCTTCTACTCGGGGGAAGAAGTATGGGCGGCCGTATGTGCTCAATGGCTGTTGCAGAGGGTCTTCCGGCTATCGGGTTGATTTTGATCAGCTATCCGTTACACCCCCCAAAAAAGCCAGAAAATCTCAGAATAGAACATTTCGACAAAATAGATATTCCATGTTTATTTATTTCTGGTGACAACGACCCTTTTGGATCAAAAACAGAGTTTAAAAAATATCTGAAAAAAATAAGAGGCTCCGTAACAATTAAATGGTTCGAAGGGGCGCGTCACGATTTAGCGAATCTAGATGAAGCTGTTAGTGACGAAATAAAAGCGTGGACGACTTCTTTATAGAACCAACTAATTCTCAGAAATTTTCGGGCTTACATCTCCAGGATTTAGATCTTCAAGCTCGACTCTCGCAGTTTCAGGAAATTTACTTATTACTAGTAATGCTGCTAAAAGGGGACCGGCAGCAATAAGTGCGAAAGCGTGACCATAGTTATCAAATAAATCAGTCATATAACCAACTAACAAAAGTCCAGAAGCACTTCCCAGCACGCTAAATGCGACAATGACGCCATTTGATTTGGCTCTCTGTTTTGTTGAAAATAGCTCAGGTCCATAAACGCCTAATGCAACCGTAAGTGACCCAAGTACAGCTCCGAACAAATGACTAGCCCACATCAAAAATCCCGAAGAATAATAACTAAGAACAATAAATACTGTTCCACCTAAAAGCCCTGATGTTGCAATTTTTTTTCTACCGTGAGTATCAGCAAAACGTCCGGCCAGAAATATTGCTATTCCCGCTGGAGTCGAAGTCAGAAGCCAGTACGCGGTTATTCCAGAAGCAGAGTATCCCCTGTGCTCCCTTAGAAAGTCATTTTGAAACTGAGAAGCGGGCGCAGCAAAGATTAAAAGCAAAAAACCAACACCAGCTAACAATAAGAGCCGTTTATTTATAAACGGCTCTTTTTCTATCTTTTTTTGCCCGGAGAGGGGTTCAGATATAACAATTTTTGAATTCGCTTTATAACGGAGCGATTCTGGCAAATTCTTACTGATTCGCATTAAAGCCGGTAAAAATAGCAGAGGTACCAGATACACGACTCTCCACCCTCTTTGATTTAAATCAGCAATTGGTAATACCCAAACAGAAATCCCTGCCCCCAAAGCAGCAGACAATGACAACATGCTTACTCCATAGGCACGGGAACCTTTCGGTAGTTCCTCCGCTGCAATTACTCCTATTAAAATCCCCATTCCTGTAGTCAAGCCACGCGCAACTAACTGGGTGCTTCCAAGAAACCAGAAATTAGGCGATAACGCGCCTAAAGCCGTAATAAATACCGCCAGAATTAGCGTGAGTAAAAGAACGTTTCTTCGACCCCGTTTGTCGGCAATTACAAGAACTCCAAGAGAGATTAAAATTCCGATACGGATTACCGCGAGCGTAATTCCTTGTGCCGAGGAGCTGTGGTCAAATTCGTCAGCTGCGAAAGTTATTGTTTGAGTAATGACTGAACCCAAATATCCGTCAATTACTTGAATGCAGGCGAGTATTCCTAGAACCCTTGCGGAGCGTTCATCCAAACGATCGGGAGGCGCCCACCAAGGTTTTGATCTTTTAGGTAAGGCTTTACCAATTAAAAATGAAAAAAATATTCCCCAAAATGGAATCGAAAGTCGCCAATAGAAGCTTTCTACAACTTTATTAACACCTTCTGATTCTGTTCTAACTTTGAGATGCCTTTCATAGTTAGAAAAAGGACCATGGAGTAATTCGTACTTATCATCGCCAACAAATTTTTCAGCAACCAAGTCATTACGCGGCTCACGTAAAGAAGCTAAATCTTCATCACTAAGTGTTTTAGTTATTTTTAAGTATTTGTCTCGCTTAAACAAGATTTCTTTAGTTTCCTTGTATCAAATTAAATGTTTTTGCTTGAATAATCGTATGTGAATGCAAACTGTGTCGACAGCGAAGCATACTTAAATCGTGGCAAGTAATTATTCTTCCTCTGAATTTGGAACAACTTCTTCACATTATGAAGACGGTTCAGTCATTCGCGTCCAACAGTCAATGGATTTATCCGGAACAGTGAGGGTCTCGGGAGCAAAGAACTCAGTGCTAAAAATAATGGCAGCATCACTATTAGCACCAGGCCAATACGTACTTAATAATGTTCCGCACATAGCAGATGTTCGATTGATGGCTAACTTGCTGGAAACAATGGGTGCTTCAATTTCACATCAAAAAGATGTAATGCGAATAGAAATTCCAGAAGAAATGACTCCAATAGCGCCATATGAATTAGTGGAGAGGATGAGAGCTTCAATAGTGGTTTTAGGTCCTTTATTAGCAAGATTCGGTAAGGCAAAAGTATCTGTGCCAGGTGGGGATGATTTTGGACATAGACCTATAGATATGCATCTAAAAGGTTTAGAAGAGCTAGGGGCCTCGTTTACCAGCAGCCATGGATACATAGAAGGTGAGGCGAAAAGACTGGTCGGAGGCAAAGTATTGCTTAATTTTCCTAGCGTCGGTGCTACCGAAAATTTATTGATGGCAGCAACTTTAGCTCAAGGCACAACAGTGATCGAAAACGCCGCGCGTGAGCCCGAAATAGCAGACCTAGTAAATTTTCTTAATTCTATGGGGGCTCAAATAACCGGAGAGGGGACTTCAACTATTCAAATTGAGGGAGTAGATCATTTGTCCCCCATCGAACATACGGTTATACCAGATCGGATTGAAGCCGCAACCTATATGGCCGCCTTAGGAATGACGGGAGGTCAAATAGTTATAGAAGAAGCGCGACTAGAACATATGGAGATGCTTGTCGAAAAGTTGAATGAGATGGGTATAGACATCAACCAAGTTGATNGAGGAGTTAGTGTATGCGTTTCCAAAAGATTGAGATCGATAGATCTAGCCACATTGCCATATCCCGGTGTCGCCACTGACTACAAGCCTTTTATGGTTGCTCTNCTGTCGATTTCAGATGGAGTAGGAATTGTTACAGAAAATATTTTTGCNGGAAGGTTTCGTTATGTCGACGAATTAATCAGGATGGGGGCAGATATAAGAGCAGAGGGCCACCATGCTGTTGTTCGGGGAGTTGAAAGNCTTTCGGGAGCACCCGTTAGAGCCCCCGATATAAGAGCAGGAGCGGCACTAGTTCTTGCAGGATTAGCGGCAGACGGTGAGACTTTAGTTGGAACTGCTAATCACATCGAACGTGGTTATCAGAACTTGGTGGGTAATTTAAATTCCTTNGGGGCGAAAATAGAATTAGTCAAGCGTCAGGATTGCTAGAATCGTTTTCTGCCTCAAAATCTGATTTTTCATCTTGACTCATTTTTCCGGCCCTACGGTTAGCGGCCCTCAAAAGCCATGCCATCAAACCTAACGGTGCTACAACAAGAAGAATCTCATCCCACCCGCCCTGATGACCGAATATGTAATGTATGAATTTCACTACTTAAGAATATTGTCAATATTGCAGAAGTGGGTGTAGTCAGCCAATACTCATGCGAAACTATAGATATGACAAATGTTTCATTAGAAGAATCCGATAGAGACCTAGAGGCCCTCGTCAAAGAGGTAATAGAACTTATTAGACCAGCGCTTCAAGCAGACGAAGGTGATGTCGTACTGCATGAGGTGAACGAAAACACTGGGGAAGTTACCGTTGAACTAATTGGTGCATGCGTAAGTTGTGATGCATCAGATCAAACAATGAAAGCTGGGATTGAGAGAGTTCTAAAAGAAAGAGTTCCAGAAATAACCTCCGTCCACAATTTAGGAGAAGCTATTGCAGACGAAGGAACAGCAGTAACTCTTTAGGAAAAAATGACTAACGAAAATTGTTATTGGCATCCTGATCGATATGCCGGAGTCACTTGTCAACGGTGCGAGCGTCGAGTTTGTGCCGACTGTATGCATACCGCTTCGGTTGGCTTTCATTGTCCGGCGTGTATATCGCCTCAGAGTATTGATTCCAGAAGGCAACGTAGATCGTTTGTTCGATCTTCTAATCGAATCTTGACCGTTTCCGAACAGTCATTAATCACCAGAACACTTATTGCAATTAACTTGTTGGCTTTTTTAGCAACTCTTTTCAGGGGAGGGTCATTATCTTCGGGAGGGGGAGATGTGACTATTGATTTNGGTTTAGTTGGATATGGTCGAGTTCTTTCCACATTCTCGATTGACTACGTAGGTGTCGCAGAAGGTGAATGGTGGAGAATGGTAACGGGAGGCTTTCTGCATGCAGGCTTCATACATCTGGCATTCAACATGTTCCTATTGTGGATGTTGGGTAGCCAACTAGAAAGAATTCTGGGTGGAACAAGTTATTTAATTTTATATTTTGNTTCTCTGTTGTCAGGAGCTTTAGGGGTTATGTTGCTTGACCCCCTTGCTTTAACTGTTGGAGCCTCAGGAGCGGTCTTNGGATTAATGGGGGCAACNGTTATCTACCAACTCCGTCGAGGGGTNAGTCCTTGGTCAAACGGAATTGGAACTCTATTAATCATAAACTTGATCTTTACTTTCGCTCGACCCAATATTTCAGTCGGAGGTCATTTGGGCGGACTCTTGGGAGGTCTGCTTATTGGCTGGTTAATTGACGAGATAAACAAAAAACGCGTGGCAGGTTATTTGAGCTTTCTTGTCCCACTAATAATCACAGTTGCTTTAGGGTTTTCTTGCATCTGGGCCTCAGAATATTGGTACGACCCAATATTGGGTTGACGCGACTAAGACTTTCCTGAAGTTTCGACAAGATTTTTTAATCTGTAAAGATTTTTCTTCCAAATTTTTATTAGCACAGGTTTTGCAAAAAACTCAGTAATCCTTCCACCAAAAAGAAGAGGAAAATCCAGTTTTTCTTCCCAAATAAAAAGTGTTTTTCCATCCGAGTTCTTTTCAAGAATGAAACTNCCTTTTCCTTCGACAAGACCTTTATGCCTAATAGTCAATGTCTGATTTGGGGCCCATTCGGTAATTTGCATTTTGTCGGTTGTTTTAAGTGGCCCGACCTTTGTGTCGCAATCGAAAGTAACNCCGACACCCTCGGTTTGTTCTGAGGTTATTCTTATTTCTGAAGCGTCTGCCATCCAATTAACATGCGTTTTAATATCTGAAATAGCGTTCCAAACTACTTCCGGTGAAGCTTCTATCTTTTCGGTGATTCTTATAAACATAGATCTTAATTATGCCAATTTTTTGCTTGTAAAACAGTTGCCTTTAACCTGAAAGAATGGATACGTATCTTGATCATGCCGCTAGCACNCCTGCGCGAGAAGAAGTTATCCAAGCAATGATGCCNTGGCTGACTCTGCATCCGGGTAATCCATCGGGATCTCATCGACTGGCGCGAGAAGCACGTAGAGCTATTGATGANGCGCGAGANCATCTGGCTTTACTAGTTGGAGCAGAACCCGGGAATGTAATTTTTACGAGCGGTGGAACCGAATCAGATAATTTGGCGATAGACGGCACACTCGGCGCCAGAGGTGGTCAAGCACTTTGTTCTGCAACTGAACATCCCGCAGTGTTNGANCCCGTCAGAGAATCTGGNGGAATTGTGGCACCCACAGATGACACCGGAAGAGTTGATCTNGAAAGTTTAGCCAATCTTCTAGATTCATTTGCAGANATTTCCATNGTCTCTGTCATGATGGCTAATAATGAGACTGGAGTAATTAATGANATTAATACAATTGCCGATTTGATATCAGAGAAAACACCGGAAACCATGCTCCACACAGACGCTGTTCAAGCTACTTCATGGTTAGACATCGAGGAAACCTCAAAAAAAGCACATTTAATAAGNCTTACCGGACACAAATTTGGGGGCCCCAAAGGTGCAGGGGCTTTGATCCTAAGAAACGGTGTTAATTTATCGCCCGTAATTCGTGGGGGAGGGCAAGAGAGAGAAAGACGCAGCGGAACTCAAAATGTTCCAGCAATCGTGGGGCTTGGAGAAGCAGCCCGGTTAATGAAAGTTGAGCGATTAAAGATAAATGAAAGGGTTACCCGACTTAGAGATAAATTAGAAAGTGGACTTATTGATAAAATTAGTGGGGTAAGTCGAACGTTGCCAAAAGAAACACCCAGAACGCCTGGTATAGCACATCTGTGTTTCAAAAATATAGAAAACGAAGCACTACTTTTTCTTCTAGAAGACAAAGGCATATACGCGAGCGCAGCATCATCATGCGCTAGTGGGGCACAAGAAGCATCACATGTCTTACAAGCAATGGGGGTAGATCTAAAAACAGCTGGAGGTTCGATTAGATTTTCATTAGGCCAAGCTACAACTGACGAAGAGATAGATCATGCGTTAACAACCGTTCCAAATGCGGTTGAACAACTAAGGGAGTTTGAAAAATGACAAAGGTAATGGTTGCCATGTCAGGAGGAGTTGATTCATCAGTAGCGGCTGCTCTTGCCCGCGAGAACGGGGATGAAGTGGTTGGCGTGACGCTTAAACTTTGGGGAGGAGACTCTGACTCTGGATGTTGTTCCGTCTCAGATGTGGATGACGCAAGAAGAGCTGCAGATGCACTAGGAATAGAGCACCACGTTTTCAACTTGGGAGAAGACTTCGATGAATATGTAGTCGCTCCCTACGTTAAAGCTCACTCAGACGGTTTAACCCCAAACCCATGCATTGAGTGCAATAGGCATATCAAATTTGATCGTCTACTGAACAGGGCAAAAGCACTTGGTTTCGAAAAAATAGTCACAGGTCATCACGCTCGGATAGTAAAACAGGAAGATGAAACCTTCCGTATTGCAAGAGCGGCAGATGAAGCAAAAGACCAATCCTATGTCCTTTATATGTTAAATCAAGAGCAGCTTTCTTCATTGCAACTCCCAATCGGAGAGATGACCAAAGATCAAGTCAGAGAAAAAGCAAACAATCTAGGACTTAGGGTTGCAATGAAACCTGACAGTCAGGATGTCTGTTTTATTACGCGTGAAAAAGGAAGAGCGGATTTTCTGAGACAGAGAATCCCTTTGACCCCCGGGCGAGTAGTGGATGAAAGTGGATCCGAAGTTGGCAAAGTTGAAGCAATCGAGCTAGTTACCATCGGACAGAGGCGAGGTATGCGTCTAGCGGGCGGTAAAGAACCAAGGTATGCGAACAACGTTGACATTGAGTCGGCGACAGTGACTGTGGGGGACACCAATCAACTTTTAGTTAAGCAAACAGAATTTCGAGATGTCCTCTGGTCTTCGAAAAACACAAAAGGTGAATTGCTTGTTCAAACGAGCGCGCATGGGAAGCCAAAATTAGCGAATTTAGAAGACGGTTTCCTTGTATGGAAAGAAGCTCACTCGAAAGTAGCTTCAGGCCAAAGTCTTGTTTTCTATCAAAAGGATCAAGTCATAGGCGGGGCAATTGCCATCTAATTAAATTCACAGACCTCGTTTGTGAGACTCCGCGAGCACAACATTAGGTCTCGCTGGATTTATCATGAAACTCTCTACAGCTGAGCTTTCATTGACGGTCTTTCTATTTCCTTTTTTCAGCATCATTGAGAGAGGAGTCACACATCGTATTTCCAGTGACAAACCAAAGGAGTTTTGGCTCAGATCTAAAGCATCAGTTCTAGCTTTTGCAGGAGAAAAATCTGCTATTTGGTTTCTAGGGATAAGAGTAGGGTCTCCAACAGATAAATGGTCGTGCAAAAGTATTCCTGCTGGGACTAACACAACCCAACGTTTTCCTAACTGATATATGGCGTTTGAAGCTATTACTGAAAGCGGCAAACCACCTAGAGTCACCAATGTGCCAAATAAAAAATTTCTATTAAGTAAAAGAATGGGCCCCAAGGTTAAACCAGCTAAAGAAGTAAGCCAGGCTAAAGGCCCAAATAAAAGTAAAACAGGACCAGGTGCTCTAAGAAGAAAACGACGTTCGTCACCATAAGAAGCTCCGTCTGAAAATCTGTCTCCCAAAGATGCTGAAATAGCAACAGAAGCTGCGACGGCACTAACTGTAAGGCCGATGATTCCGGCAGCTGAACCACCAGTTTCTAAAGCACTCCAGACACTAAGAGCTGCAGCAGCAGGTGCGCCTATTCTGACTATCGCTAAAGAAATTGGGGTTGGAAGTAAGGTCGATAAAAGTATTAAAGCCCAGAAAGCCCAAAGAGTAATCGAAACTGTTGTTCTTAAAAGTAATTCGAAGTCATTAAAGCTATCTGAAAGAGCTGGGCCGCAAAACAAAGGCAGAGACAGCCAAGTGATTCTCATTATTCCGGTAGTAACAGACTCGCCAAGCCGTCCAGAGGTGTCATTAAACAAAAGTTTCACAAAGAGCAGACTAGAGGGTTTCTTTACCGTCACGGACTAATCGTGGGTCAGCGGTATTATCGAACTGTGGTTAAAGGTAATTTTTCTGATAATGAGAACAATAATAAAGTCTCATTGCGTCTAAACGAACTTGGTGAACTTATTAGATTTCACAATGATTTGTATCACGGAAAAGGTGCACCTGAAATACTTGACTCTGATTTCGATCTACTCTGGCGAGAATTGATTGATCTGGAACAAAAGTACCCCCATTTAGTTGACCCAAATTCACCCAGCGCAACAGTGGGCAGTAGAAACAATACGCCTTTTGCGGAAGTCAAACATCGCGTACCAATGCAATCATTAGACAATGCATTCGACAAAGAGCAACTTAACT
>PATJ01000044.1 GCA_002713545.1 Acidimicrobiaceae bacterium | reverse complement strand
AGTGTCTGGCAAGGTGACTGAAGTAGGACCAGAGACAAAAACAAAATTAGACATCGGAGATCAAGTAGTAGTTTCCCTAATCCGAACCTGCGGTACATGTTTAGCTTGCAAAAGAGGACATGATGTAGCCTGCACAGGAAAACTCAGACTACATGAAACAAGTCCCCTAGCTACAAAAACAGGTGAAGTGATCACACACGGCCTCAACACTGGAGGCTTTGCAGAAGAGGTGGTCGTTCACATTTCACAGTGTGTTCCTGTACCCAAAGATTTACCTGCTGCTTTCGCTGCTCTTCTAGGCTGTGGTGTCATGACAGGACTGGGTGCTGTATTCAACACGGCGCAAGTTAAAAGCGGTGACACTACTGTGATAGTTGGTTGTGGAGGTGTTGGTTTAGCTTCAGTCCAGGGCGCAAAAATTTCTGAGGCGGAATACGTAATTGCTGTAGACCCCTTAGAAAATAAAAGAGATTTAGCAATTGAGCTTGGAGCTACTCATGCTCTCAAACCTTCAGAAGACCTACATGAAATCATTCAAGATATTACCGGAGGTCGCCTAGCTGATTTTGTCTTTGTAAGCACTGCTGCCCCCTCGGCAATCTCAATGTCGATGCAACTTATAGCACCCATGGGTGCTCTGGTACTAGTGGGCATGCCTGAAGATGGTATTAAATCAGAATTTGACCCAGGCTTATTAGCAGCCAGAAATCAAAGAATACTAGGTTCAAAAATGGGTACTTCTAAACCACATTTTGACATNCCCGCAATGGTTGATTTATGGCGTGATGGCAAACTTGATCTTGAAAATATGGTTTCGAGCACTCATCCGTTGGAAAATATTAATGACGCTCTCAATGAAATGCGTAGCGGATCAGCCATACGCNCCGTGATATGCCCAGGTGTTTAAGGAGGTTTTAAAATGAAAATTGTTGAAGTGGAAACATTTGTTGTAGCTAACCCTCCACCACGACATGGGGGCCGCTATTTCATTTTCGTAAAACTGACAACTGANAATGGTGTTTCTGGAATTGGAGAGGCTTATGCAGCTTCTTTCAATCCCCATCTCATTGCAAAAATGATCGAAGATACAGCAGATCGTTTTCTTATAGGGGAAAACCCTTTTCAAATTGAAACTTTTTGGCGTCGCTCTTATGGAGTGGGGTACACACTTCGCCCTGACCCAACCTTGTGCGGTGTGATCAGTTCACTGGAAATGGCTTGCTGGGATTTAATTGGAAAAGAATGCAACAAACCGGTCTATGAACTTCTAGGTGGTCGTGTGCACGAAGGACTCCGTGCTTACACATATCTGTACCCACCTGATGGAGAAGACACATACAAACCCTCAACTGAAAAACACATTTATAANGACCCTTCCTTAGCTGCTGAAGCAGCGGCCACTGCAGTCGAAAAAGGATTCACTGCAGTCAAATTTGATCCAGCTAGTTCTTATTCAGTTTTTGACGGTCGTCAACCTACGCCAAGNGAATTGGAATTTTGTGAATCAATGGTAAAAGCTCTTCGTGAAACTCTTGGAACATCAGCTGACATACTATTTGGCACCCATGGCCAATTCACACCTTCGGGTGCTCTAAGACTTGCAAGAGTCCTAGAGAAATACGATCCTCTTTGGTTTGAAGAACCTGTACCCCCTGATGATGTTAAAGGAATGGCACGAGTTGCTGCCGGAACCTCCATTCCAGTTGCAACCGGAGAGAGACTCACAACAGCTAGTGAATTCTCAACACTTCTCGAGTCAAATGCAGCTTCAATAATCCAACCAAATCTAGGTCGTTGTGGAGGTATTCTGCAGGGCAAAAAAATCGCTTCAATCGCAGAAGTAAAACAAGCCTTACTAGCACCACACTGTTATTGCGGTCCCGTTGTTGCTGCTGCAAATATTCAACTAGCTGCGTGCACACCGAACTTTCTGATACTTGAGTCAATTGAAGACTGGTCTGGTTTTCATGCCGAGATTCTAGAAACGCCCATTGAATTTTCTGATGGACTTGTAATACCCTCCAAAGAACCCGGTCTTGGCGTCGTGCTAAATGAAAATGTTGCTAAAGCTAACCNTTGGGACGGAGAAGAATTGCAACTAACTCCACTCTATGACCCCCCCTCAGGAAAAGAAGGCTTCAAAAAATGAACGAGCAAGATACTGGNTTTTCTAGTGTCAAATGAACGCAGGCGTGTNGGCAGAAACCAAAGGAGAGGCAAAGATCCATTCGCCATTCAACAACCTTCCTCAATTCAGCCGCAACACAGATTCGAACCTTTGCGAGCAGTTTCTGAAGATGAGTTGGAATCAATTCACCAAGCTTCGCTTAAAGTTCTTTCAGAAACTGGNATTGCTTTTCTAGATGAAACAGCGTGTCAACAGTTAGCAGATGCTGGAGCAGTTGTTAAAGACCAACAAGTCAGATTTGANCCTGAAATGNTCATGNAACTTATTTCTACCGCNCCNAAAGAATTTAANATGCACGGNATAANACCCGAACGAAACTTCATTATGGGTGGNAAATGGATTACTTACACNGCNGTAGCNAGCCCTCCTTTCGTNACTGGNTTAGGCCGTGATCGACGCGATGGCAATAGAGAAGATTTTNGTAATCTGATCAAATTGGCTCAGATGCTTAANTGTCTACANACAATNGCTGGNTACCCNGTNGAACCNACNGATATACANGCTTCAGTTAGACATTTATATGCAACTCACGACTCTGTAACTCTTTCTGACAAATCACCATTCGTATACAGCCTCGGCAGNCAAAGNAATATTGATGCTATGGAAATTACTCGGATAGCTAGAGGCGTAGATCAAGAGACTTTCAACTTAGAACCTTCAATCTCTTCGGTAATAAATGCGAGCACACCTTTGAGATACGACACAGTAATGCTTCATGGGATTCAAGAAATGTCTATACGGAATCAAGCTATTTGTATAACCCCCTTTACGTTGGCAGGTGCTATGGCTCCAGTAACTATCGCAGGAGCCATAGTTTTACAAAATGCTGAAGCCTTGGCAGGAGTTGCTTACACGCAACTAGTTAACCCGGGAGCACCTGTTATCTATGGGGGTTTCACTTCAAATGTTGACATGCAATCTGGAGCACCAGCATTTGGAACACCTGAATACTGGAAAGCCTGTCTTATCGGGGGTCAGCTAGCCAGACGTTATGACCTCCCTTACCGATCATCCAATGTAAACGCTGCAAACAGTGTTGATGCTCAGTCAATGTATGAAAGTGTTATTTCTATATGGGGTGCAATTATGGGAGGCGTAAACTTTTTAATGCATGGAGCAGGCTGGCTGGAAGGTGGCCTCCTCGCTTCGTATGAAAAAATGGTTATCGATGCAGATGTTCTAAACATGGTTAATTCTATGCTGGAACCTGTCACTGTCGATGACGCTACTCTTGCTGTTGAAGCAATTGCGGAAGTAGGCCCCGGAGGTCACTTCTTTGGCTCAGAACACACCCAAGAACGCTACAAGACCGAACATTTTCATCCAATGGTCTCAGACTGGAGAAATTACGAGTCATGGGATGAATCCGGTCGTCAAGAAGCTCACCAAAGAGCTGAAAAACTAGCAAAACAACTAATTGACTCACACCACGAACCTCCCATGGAAGAAGATATTCGTGCCGAGCTAGATGAATATCTTGAAAGAAGGGTTGCTGAAGGTGGAGTTCCAACTGACTATTAAGAAAGGTAAAAAGTGAAAGACAAAGCTCAAGTAGTAGTCATAGGCGGAGGTGTTGTCGGTTGCAGCGTGCTGTACCACTTGACCAAGGCAGGTTGCACCGACGTTGTACTTCTGGAGAGAAAAGAGCTCACGGCAGGTTCGACTTGGCATGCAGCCGGAGGTATGCACACCCTAAATGGGGACCCAAATGTAGCCGCTCTTCAAAGGTACACAATAAAACTCTATGAAGAACTTGAAGAATTAACCGGTGTCGATTGTGGAATCCATCTAACTGGCGAACTGATGTTGGCAGATACTGAAGACAGACTGGATTGGCTAAAAATGGCTCACGCGCGCGGTAGATACATGGGCATGGAAACAGAAATAATTTCAACTTCAGAAGCAAAAAATCTTGTTCCTTTTCTCGAAGAACAATATTTTGTAGGTGCTCTTTGGGATCCCGTAGGCGGACATGTCGACCCTTCAGGCGTCACAAATGCTTACGCGGCTGCAGCGAGATCTTTAGGCGCTGAAATTCAACGAAATACATGGGTAAACAAAATCTCTCAACAGCCTGATGGGACTTGGGATCTTTCAACAGACAAGGGCACAATAAATTGTGAGAATTTTGTAAACGCTGGAGGTTTGTGGGCTAGAGAAGTTGGTCGTATGTGTGGCATAGAACTACCGGTTCAAGCAATGGAACATATGTACTTTCTTACTGAAGAACTCCCAGAAATTGAACCATGGCTCGAAGAAAGTGACGGTCACGGTCGAGGAGTTATTGACTTCAGTGGGGAAATTTACTTGAGAGCTGAGGGCAAAAGTCTTCTGCTTGGAACCTATGAACAAGCATGCGTGCCTTGGCAAACCAAATCAACACCTTGGGATTTTGGCGCTCAACTTCTTACCCCTGATCTAGAAAGACTCGCCCCTTCTCTCGAATTGGGTTTTTCACATTTCCCCATTTATGCAAATGCCGGAATCAAACAAGTTATCAACGGACCATTTACATTCGCTCCTGATGGGAACCCGTTGATCGGCCCCATTAGAGGACAAAGAGGCCACTGGGTTGCTTGTGGCGTTATGGCCGGTCTAAGCCAAGGTGGAGGTGTCGGATTGGCGATGGCGAATTGGATTACTAATGGCGACCCAGGTTTTGATGTTTGGGGAATGGATGTTTCACGTTTCGGCGATTGGACCACACCTGGTTANACGTTGACAAAAGTAATCGAAAATTACAGCAGGCGTTTCAAGATAAGTTTTCCTAATGAAGAACTACCGGCGGGTAGGCCGCTTCACACTTCACCAATCTTCAACAAACTAACCGAAGCTAATGCTGTTTGGGGTTCCGCATACGGACTTGAATACCCCCTTTGGTTCCAAGAAATCGGGAAATCACCCATAGAAGAAGTTACCTTCAAACGCTCTAATGCTTTTCCAGCAGTAGCCGAGGAGGTTAGAGGTGTACGCGAAAATGTAGGACTTATGGAAATAACAGGTTTTGCAAAACACGAATTTAGCGGAACTGGAGCAAGAGAACTTTTAGAAAAACTTCTAACCAACAAAATTCCCAAAAATGGTCGGATGGCCCTCGCTCCGATGCTAAACGAGACAGGGAAACTGATAGGAGACTTCACTGTGGCATCTCTTACTGACCAGATTACAGGAGAGGAAAAATTCATTCTTTTTGGTTCAGGGATTGCAGAGGGTTACCACCAGAGATGGTTCCTTAAACAAATCGAAGGTGACCGGGCTATTCGTTACAGNCCATTAGGTAATGATATGACTGGCTTGTCAATTGCGGGGCCTTCNTCCAGAGACCTTTTAAGTTCTATAACAAACGAAGATGTATCAAGTGAGAGCTTCAGATTCTTGGACATTAAAAATATGTCGATCGGAATGATTCCATCTTTAGTAGGAAGAATAACTTTTACNGGCGANCTTGGTTACGAAATATGGGTTCCATCNTCACTTCANTCACAACTTTANGANCTTCTAANNGATGNNGGAAAAGAATTTGATNTNANTCTTTTNGGACTNCGCGCGTTGGANAGTATGNGNTTTGATAAAAACTTTGGNTCNTGGGCNACTGAATACAGACCNATTTACNATCCTNTAGAAGCTGGATTNNANAATTTNGTAAAATTNGATAAAGNAAANTTTGTAGGCAAAGANTCACTTANTGCAGTNTTNNAANANGGGCCAAAGAGGAAACTCAGTGCCTTTGTAGTTGATGCCGACAACTCTGATGTGCTCGGTGATGAACCTATTTGGCATGATGGCAAAGTTGTAGGTTGGGCCACTTCTGGAGGATACGCACATTGGTCCCAAGCTTCATGTTCTCTCGGTTACCTTCCTTCAGAACTTTCAGACATATGTGAAGGGTTTGAAATAGAAGTTTTGGGAACACTCCGTGAAGCAAAAAGAATAAATGAACCACTATTCGACCCTAAGGGGTCCCGTATGCGCAGTTAAAGGAAATAAATTGTATGGGAACACAGAACAAAATTTTTGAAGACCCTAACGATCCACTCATACGTAAGGCTTCGACCACAGGACACAGAATGGTTCTTGGCCCCGGTGAACCTGCACTAAGTGAATGGGCAGAAGCCGGACTGGCATTGCCTGATGAAAAAGCAATGATGGAATACAGGGTTAAAAGAATTCGCTCTGAGCTGGAAAAAGCCGACCTGGCAGGAATCTTACTTTTTGACCCAATGAATCAGATGTACGCAACTTATTCACCAAACATGCAGTTATGGATAACCCATAACCCTTCTAGATACGTTTTCTTAGCAACGGATGGTCCGCTTATTCAATTTGATTATCCGAACTGTGAATTTTTATCTGCGCATAATCACTTGGTGGATGAAGTTAGACCTGCAAGACCTTTTTTCTATTTCATTGCAGGGGATCGAGTTGAAGAACAGGCGCAGAAATTTGCTTCAGAAATAGCTGATCTAATTAAAACACACGGAGGTGGAAACAGTCGTTTAGCAGTGGACGTAACAACTATTGCAGGAACTCACTCCCTCCAAAAAGCGGGTTTAGATTTGGTTGAAGGTACTCAAATCATGGAATTAGCTCGAATGATTAAATCTGATGATGAAATCAAAGCAATGAGATGTTCTGTGGAAACGACCCGTATTTCCTGTCAAAAAACTTTTGAAACAATGGAACCAAATATGACTGAGAACCAACTCTGGGCAACAATGTGGTCAGAAATGCTTTCACGCCAAGGAGAATGGATGGAATGCCGATTGCTCTCAGCGGGGGAAAGAACAAACCCTTGGTTCCAAGAATCAAGTAGTAACGTCATAAATAAAGGTGACCTTGTAGCTTTCGACACAGACTTTGTTGGTCCTTACTCGATGATGACCGATATCTCAAGAACTTGGATTTGCGGAGACGTTAAACCAAACAAGCAACAAAGCGAAGTCCATTCATTGGCTGTTGAGCAAATGCACAGAAACATCGATCTACTCACTCCTGGAACTACATTCCATGAACTGACCCATAAATCTTGGACACCGCCAGTCGAAGATTACCGACACTATTCATGCTTATTTCACGGTGTTGGACAATGCGACGAATACCCTGACATTGTTTTCCAAGATTCTTGGGAAGAGTCCGGGTATGACGGCGTTCTAATGCCAGGAATGGTCCTAACTGTTGAAGCTTATGTTGGATCTCGTTTAGGTGGGCAAGGAGTCAAATTAGAAGATCAAGTGCTGATCACCGAAAATGGCTACGAAAATCTTTCAGCCTGGACCTTGGATCTCGAAAAATTTGAGAGACTTTAAATTCTTAAACGAATTTTTCATAATGGGTTGTATCGTCAGCAAATAGAAATAATAAATGGAGGTCATTGATGAATAAATCTTGCGAAAACAGAGTAGCAATAGTTACCGGTGCTGGGAGAGGAATAGGCCGCGAACACGCACTTATGCTTGCTAGCGAAGGGGCAAAGGTAGTAGTCAATGACCTGGGAGGAGATGAATCAGGACGCGGCGAGGATCTCACTCCTGCTCAAGAAGTAGTAAATGAGATTGTAGGCATGGGTGGTGAAGCGATAGTTAATGGATGTAATGTTGCAGATTTTGATGCTGCGGGGTCAATGATTGAAGAAGCAGTTGATAAGTGGGGTCGAATAGACATACTAATAAACAACGCTGGGATTCTAAGAGACCGAATGCTGTTTTCAATGTCTGAAGATGATTGGGATGCAGTCATAAATGTCCATTTGAAAGGAACTTTTGCTCCTACTCATCATGCTTCAGTTTTTTGGAGAGAGTCTGTTAAAGCAGGCGGCGAAACTTTTGGTCGTGTGATTAACACCTCATCACCTTCAGGCATCTACGGGAATGTAGGGCAAACAAACTATGGCGCTGCAAAAGCTGGAATTGCTGCTTTTAGTGTTATTGCAGCACAAGAACTTTTTAAATATGGGGTAACTGTTAATTGCTTGGCCCCAACAGCAATCTCTCGTCTTACCGAACCTTTAATGGGGGGAACTGACGGAGTCAGTGATGAAATCCGTGAATCCATGTCGCCAAGATGGATTGCCCTAATTGCGACTTGGCTTTGCAGCGAACAAGCTCAAAATGTAACTGGTCGTGTATTTGACATCCGTGGTGACAAACTCGGAATTGCTGAAGGATGGCATCTTGGCCCAAGCGAAACTCAAGGTGACGAACCATCAGAACTCGAGGATGTGGTTAAAACTTTGATGGAAAAAGCAAGACTAAACGCTGACATGTCGGGCCAAGATCGAGAAGGACCAGGTTTTCCTCCAAAAACAATCTGAGCTCTTATTCAGTTGCCTTTAAAATCTGCGGGACGTTTTTCGAGCCACGCTACGGCGGCTTCTTTTATGTCTTCTGTCTCGAAATTAACTGATTGCGCTTGCGCTTCAGCTTCAAGGGACTGACTTAGAGAGGAAGTAATTCCAGCGTTTAACAATTTTTTACTCATTGAAAGTGCGATTGGTGGTCCTGAAGCCAAACGATCAGCTAAATCTTGGACGGTACTATCTAGATCTTCCTCAGTGACTATTCGATTTACTAGGCCAATTCGATCAGCTTCTGTGGAATCTATTACATCAGCCAGCAAAACCAATTCCTTAGCACGATGTAAACCTATTTGTCTTGGTAAAAGCCAGGAACCACCGAAATCAATAGATAATCCCCTTCGAGCAAAAATCTCCGAAAATCTAGCTGTCTCTGAGGCAATAAGAATGTCACAACCTAGCGCGAGATTCATCCCTGCTCCTGCTGCTACACCTCTTATTTTTGCAATAACAGGATGCGGGATTTCATTTAGAGCCAGAACAGACTCACTAATCTGCCTCATATTCTTTAAATGAACCTGTTTTTTTTCAGAGTTTGCTTTACTTCCTTGGCCACCAACATCGGCTCCCGAACAAAAATTTCCTCCAGCTCCCGTAATAACAACAGTTCTCACACTTTCACTTCGAGACACTTCTCTACAAATTCTTCCAAAATCAGCAAACATTTGAGTTGTCATGGCGTTCATTACATTCGGTCGATTAATCGTAATTGTCACCTGTGTGTCAATTTGTTCAACGTCAATGCCCTCTGAGCCTTTTATTATTTGTTCCATAAGCGGACACTATCTACTCCCCATGCAATTCCACTAACGGAGCCTAGATAAGATTTACTTATGGACCTGGGAATGAGCGCAGATCAAGAAGCTATTCAAGATGTTTTCTCCAGTTTCTTTGCCGCACAGACTGGGCCTGAAAGTGTTAGAAACTCTATGCCTTTAGGGTTTGATCCAAAAGCGTGGGAGCGTCTATCAGAAACCGGGGCACCGGGAATGGGCGTTTCACTCCCCGCCGGTGGAGGTGCTTCATTATCTGACCTTGTTATTGTTGCCGAAGAAGCGGGAGCCCAAATTGCGCCTCTTCCTATTATCGATCATGTGGTGGCTTCAAGAATTTTGGAAAAGTTAAACGCACTTGAATCAGAAATTTTGACTGGGAATCTTATAGCAGGCCTAGTCCTTCGACCAGTAGAAAACGGGATAGCTAAATCAGTTCCAACAGGTTCTATAGCAAACAGATTAATAGCTTTAGATGAAGACAAGATACTGCTACTAAAAGATGAACCCCCCAACAAGTCTTTACCCAATCACGGTGATCTTCCAATCGCCCACCGTGGAATCAAAAATGCGACTGTCATTGCAGAAGGGGTGGAAGCAACTTCAGTTTTCAAGAGGGGTTTGCACGAATGGAAAACTCTAATTTCAGCTTTTCTGGTTGGCATAACTCGTAGTTCAATCGAAATGACTGTCAGCTACGTAAAAGATCGCCACCAGTTTGGGAAGCCAATTGGCAGTTTTCAATCGATTCAGCATGGATTAGCAGATCTACCAGGTTTATGTGATGGAGCTCGCCTACTAGTGAATAAAGCGGCATGGTCAGGAGATAGAGAAATAACTGGAGAAATAAATTTAACTGATAATGAAATTTCTGATTTTGCCACTCTCTCATCTATGTCGCTAATTTTTGCGGCAGAAACCTCGTTACAGGCGACTGATCGTGGCCTTCATTATCATGGCGGTTACGGTTTTTCAGAAGAATACGATATACAACTTTTTTATCGCAAAGCTAGGGCTTGGTCTCAAATTATTAATAGCCCTTCGGATGAATGCCTCCATCTAGCAGACCTTCTTCTAGAAGATAAAGAGGGTTGACAATGGATTTTGAACTCTCAGAAAAAGCAATCGATTTCCGATCCCAAGTCAAAAAATTTATTAGTAAGAATCTCACTACTGAAATAATTTCAAAAATGCATGAAACGGGAACATTCAATGACAAAAGTTTTAATGAATCACTAGCCTCAGAGGGTTTACTGGCAGGAGCGGTCCCAGGTTATGGAGATCGCGATCCAGTCGAGTTGTATCTTCTTTTCAATGAACTCGAAAAAGCCGGCGCGCCATATGACGGCCTAGCAGTAACAATGTTAGTTGCCGGCGTTATCAATGCTGTTGGAACAGAATTTCACCATGAGGAAGTTCTTAATAAGCTGCTTTCTGGAAAACATAATTGTTGCCTCGGTTACAGCGAGCCAGATTACGGATCAGACGTTGCCTCCATCACCACTAAAGCTGAAAAAATCGGAAATAAGTGGATTATCAATGGACAAAAGATGTGGACGACTATGGCCCATGAATCAGACTGGGTTCTCTTATTAACTCGCACTAATTCCGAGGTACCAAAACATAAAGGGATGACAATGTTTCTTGTCCCTATGAATACTCCAGGAATTGAAATCCAACCTGTCGCAACTATGGCTTCAGAAAGAACCAATGCAACTTTTTATGACAATGTAGAAGTAGAAGACCAATGGCGTCTAAGTGAAGTAGACGATGGGTGGTCTGTAATGGGAATTGCTTTGGCATTAGAACGAGGCGTTATGGGAGGAACTAACCCTGCAGTCCCGCTTTTAAAACATGTAATCAACTGGGCAGAAACTACGTCTTCTAAAAACAAAAGCTTAATGATCAATAATGCTCTTATGAGAGAACGAATTGCCCGCACAGCGATAATCAACCAAGTGGGACAACTACTAACTCTCAGGGCAGCATGGATAGCTGCAACCGGAGGAATGCCAGGAGTAGAGGGTTCTATGGCAAAAATATATGCATCTGAAGAATACCAAAAAGTAGTTGGTTGGTTCCAACAAATGGCAGGAGCCGAAGGCCTTTTAAGTTTCGGTGCGGAAGATGCAGCAGCATCTGGGTGGATTGACTATGACGCTCGACACGCTCCAGTTACAACGATCTATGGGGGAACAAGCGAAATCAACCGAAATAACATCGCTGAAAGGCATCTTGGCCTTCCACGCAGCCGATAAAAAAATTTATTAGAAAATCTTAGATAAGGACTAGACTGGTATTGATCCCAAGGGTCCCTACTTCCCGTTTTATAGCCGGTTGTAGCGCACTGAGGAGGAAAAATGAAAATTCTTATAGCTGATGAACTACCACAGGACAAAATTGAAGTCCTACGTGAAAAGGGCTATGAATGCATCGTCGAACCTGACCTGAAAGCTGAGCAGATACCAGAAAGAATCTCTGGTATCGAGATTCTTGTCGTTAGAAGCACAAAAGTACTTTCCGAAGTTTTCGACAAATCTGATTCTCTTGGACTTGTTGTTCGTTCAGGTGCTGGAATTAACACAATCGACTGCCAAGGGGCAGCAGATTCGGGAATTTATGTATGCAATGTGCCCGGAACAAATTCAATCGCAGTGGCAGAACTAACTATGGGCCTTATCCTTGCAATCGATCGCCATATCCCATCTGCTACATCTGATCTGAAAGAAAACAGATGGAACAAAAAAATCTATAGTGACGCTGAAGGACTATTTGGCAAAACTCTTGGGATTGTGGGATTAGGTGAAATTGGTTTAGCAGTAGCCGAAAGAGCCCGTTCTTTTGGAATAACAGTTCTTGCAAAAAAAGCTTCACGGAAACCTGAGACAGAATCGAAAATCCGCTCAAATGGTATAAAACTCGTCGACACTATTGAAGAACTAATTAGTGAATCAGATATGATCTCTATCCATCTCCCAAGTAAATCCGAAACAAAAAATTTCGTTGACGAAGATTTTTTGAAACTTATGAAACCTAATTCGATCCTAATCAATACAAGTCGTGGGGAAGTTGTTGATGAGGCTGCTCTAATTGCATCTCTTAACGAAAAAAATATTAGGGCAGGTCTGGACGTTTTTTGCAACGAACCAACTACGGGAACAGGAAACTTTTCGTCTGAACTAGCCCAACATCCAAATGTTATAGGGACTCACCACATAGGCGCCTCTACACAACAAGCCCAAAACGCAACGGTAGAAGAAACAATTCGCGTTATAGATGCATTTAGCGAAGGAAATGTAATCAACTGTGTGAATATAGCTAAAGAACGCGTGGGGACCTCGACGCTGACTATTAGACACTATGACAAGGTCGGAGTCTTAGCTGAAGTGTTCGCAATTCTGAGAAAAGAAGACCTAAACGTAGAAACAATGGAAAATAAAATTTTCGAAGGTTCGAAAGCTGCATTGGCAATTATCGACGTTTCAGGGGACGTTTCAGAAACTGCACTTACTCATCTTAGAAAAATAGATCACATCATTCACGTCCAATCAAGCAACCGCTGATTATGTCGAGATTAAAAGGATTTCCAGGTCTTATTATCAAACCTGAGTGGGTAGAAAAAGTNACNACCGGNNCATACGATNCNTATACTCCTGAACAAAGACAAGTGATTACTTCNGAAAATCNNTTNAGTTTNCTNAANNTCACCNGATCATTNGAAGANCTACCNNNNGAANAACNNAACGANNTNGAAGGACTCNTAAATGANTGTAAAGANGCNATGGACCATCTTTANNAANCTNACGTNTANCAGNCTTTTGANGANCCNTCTCTTTTNATTTANAGNATNGANATTCCNCANAATGGNANNANNCATTCACAAACAGGGATNGTNGGNTTAGTNCCAGTTGAAGACACNGNAAGTNTNCNAATTCTTAANCATGAAGAAGTGAGACCTGAACGTTCTGATCTGATGTCACGTCACCTTGTAACAGTTGAAGCTTCATCAAGTCCGATTTCCTTGACGTGTAAGAATGATGAACAACTAAACAAAGCCATAAATAATTGCACTTCAAATNACCCAGTTCTAATAACTGAGGATAGTGAAATGAAACAGACTATTTGGAGAGTTGCTGGCGAAACAGCAAGAGAACTATCAGAACTAGTAAACAATAAAACTTTGTATATAACTGATGGGCATCATCGAATGGCTGCTGCCGAAGAGGCTCTGAAAAAATCAAAGAATCACAACAAAGCTTTGGAATCAACGCTGGCGGTACTCTTTCCAGACGATGAGATGTTGGTTCTGCCCTTTCATCGAAGAGTAGGTGACATTGAAAATAGAAGCAGTCAGGAACTCTTGAAGTCAATTAATTCGGTGTGTGAAATTGAAAAGTCTGAAGACTTTTCACCTAAGCAAGATGGAGAAGTTGCGCTCTATATAGATGGTCAGAACTACCAGATGCTTCTTCCAAAATCTAACNGAAATAATTTAGTTGATCAGCTAGATGTCGCGAGATTGCANGAACACATACTTTCTCCAATTTTTGGAGTTGTTAATCCTGGNACTCATAAATTAATAGACTATGTGCCAGGTCCTCTGGGGGTAGATGTTGTGAAAGAACGTTGCGACAAGGATTCATGGGTCGGATTTATAATGCACCCATTGAACATCAAAAATCTGATGGACGTTGCGGAAGCTGGAGAGTTAATGCCGCCCAAGTCTTCATACCTTATGCCTAAACCGAGATCCGGCGTGTTTGTTAGAGATCTAAATAGGGAAAATAATATTNAATAAACGTTTGAATTGTCTAAGCTTCTCGCCTATTGCGAATTTCAGCAGTAATGGCCGGTATGACTTCATGAAGGTCGCCTAAAACTGCATAGCCTGCTTTAGTGACCATGTTTGCTTCAGGGTCGGTATTTATTGCGAGTATATTTTTTGCTGCCATTGCGCCCACCCAATGTTGAATTGCCCCAGAAATACCGCTAGCGATATAGATTTCTGGTGCGATTCGAGTCCCAGTCTGACCCACCTGATCACTGTGAGGGCGCCAACCGTTATTGGTTACTGCGCGTGAGCAACCAACTACTCCACCAATTTCTTCNGCGAGTTCTTCAAGTGAAGCAAATCCTTCTGCAGATCCCACNCCTCTTCCTCCACCAACTACGACTGGNGCGGTGGTTAACGTAATCCCATGTGTTCGCACAACACGATCTACTACAAGTGTTCTTGTTAACTGGGGATCTAAATCAGGTTCAAAATCGACGACACTCCCACCCCCAGAAGCAGACAGAGCTTCNGGGTCAATCGAATGATGTTCAACAGAGAATATTTGTACTTCTGCATTTGATGTTACGTCTTCAAGTAGTGACCCACCCCACTGAATCCTTGTTGCCGAAGATGAAACACCATCTATTTCGATCCTTCGACAGTTAGCCAAAAAGGGCATCTCTAAACGAGCGGCTACATGGGCTAAAACTTCATTACCTCGATCAGTGCCACTTGAAACAATGATTTTCGCTGAATTTTCATTTGCAATCTGCGTTAATGTCTCACTCCAAATCTCTGGCCCATAATCAGTTAAACATTCATGTGTCGCTACATTTACTATCTCAACTCCAAAAGAAATAATCGATTTCGCTGCCTCTTCAGCTCCTTCGCCAATAAGAACTGCTTGTAAAGAAATATTTTCATTTTCAGAAATAGGTTTTGCAAAAGTTANAGCTTCATACGCTGAATCTGATACAACACCGCGATCATGATCACAAAGAACTAAAAGTGTCATTGGAGTACCCCCAGTTCTTCTAAAAGGTCAACAATTGCAGGTGCCGCCTCGGGGCCATTTCCTAAAATAACTGTTTCGCTAACTTGTTCTTCTGGACGATGAAGCTTGTTTCTTTGTTGACTNCCATTTTCGGCTGAAAATTCTAATGTTCTAAGTTCTGCTTTCTTTGAGGCTAAACGGCCTTTCATCGTCGGATAACGAGGTAAATTTATTCCCTCTTTGACCCCTAAAGCTGCTGGTAGTGGCAACTTATAGACTTCGAATCCGCCATCGATCTCTCTGTGAGCTTCCACTTCATTATCTGATATTTCAATATTTTTAATACCATTTACCATTGGTCTTTCCAAGCGGTGCGCCACGCGTATTCCTACTTGGAAGCCCCCAGAATTTGCTGATTCATTTCCGAAAAGAATCAAGTCAAATACGCCTTCAGAAGCTTCGATTTCAATAATTGCCTTAGTTAATGCATTCGCCGTTTTCTGTGGGTCCCAATCCGGTTCGTCTATCGGTAGAAGAACTAAATTATTAACCCCAACACTTGCTGCATATCTGAGTTGCTCTTCAGCAGCTTCAGGTCCCAGTGTAATTACAGTGACTTCACCGTCATGAGTTTCTGCTATTTGAACTGCTTCTTCAACAGCGCACTCTTCATGGGGACTAGTTGTAAATCCCAAATGTGTAGAATCCACTTCGAACCCATCTTCTGTAACATTTATTCTTGCTCCTGGCGCTGGCACCCGTTTAACACAAACAAGAATTTTCAATTCAAATCAACCCTTCATCCTTAAATCATCTGGATCAAATATTCCTCCAGATCCTACGACTGCAACTTCCACAGGAAAAACCTCATTCATATACATGACCCGTAGCTTGGTTCCTTCCACTGCATATTCCGGAGGAAGGTAGGACATCAAAACATATTCTCCAACTGACGGTGCGTTTCCAGCTGTTGTAACTCGTGAAACTCGACCTTTTGAATCAACAATTCGATCGTTATCAAGAGTTAAAATTGGCTCATTACCACCTTGCATATAGCGCTGCCTTCCTTGAGAATCAGTCAAATCGTCAACGGTTAAAGTNCAAAGAATGGCAGATGGATCTTCATCACGCATTTTTAAGTAAGCATCTTTGCCAATGAAGTCAGCTGCTTTTACTTTCGGTCTTGCTAAACCAGCTTCAACTGGATTGTATTCAGATTCAAGTTCTGCCCCCATTAGTCTGTAACTCTTTTCCATTCTTCCCGTGAGACCGTAAACCCCAATACCTACGGGGACTATCCCATATCCCTGACCAGTTTCCCAAAGNGCGTCCCACAAAGCTGGACCATCTTCCCAAGATGTATAAATCTCCCATCCTGTGTCCCCTACGTATGAAATTCGGAAAAGACTACATTCAACCTCTGCAACCTCTGCATCAACCACATGACCATATGGGGAACCCTCTTGGGATAAATCTAAGTTTGTCAACTGTTGCAAAACTTCCGGTGCTCTTGGACCCCATAATCCAATTGTGCATATTTCTCTGGTTTTATCCGTAATGACAACCGAACCATCTCTGGGCATATGTTTACGCATCCAAAAANAATCTCGACCNCCATCAAAAGCGCCGGTAACAACTCGTACATGCTCTTCCCCAAGACGCATCATCGTTAAATCAGAATGGAAGCCTCCGTTCTGTGCGAGCCAAGGTGTATACACAGCTCTACCTACTGGAACATCTATTTTATTAACCGCCAAATACTCGGCGTATTCAACTGTGCCTGGGCCTGTGATATCAAATATTTGNAATGCACTTAAATCTACCATTCCAACATTTTCACGAAGTGCCAAATGCTCTGCATTGATGATGGGAGACCACCATCTGCTATCCCATTCTGCCTCTCGCTCTTTAANTCCATACTTNTCAACTAATGGCGCATTGTGTTCATACCACTGAGGTCGTTCCCACACACGAGCTTCATAAAAAACTGCTCCAAGTTTTTCCTCTCGTGAGTAAAATGGACTTTTTGCCTGCCCCCTATTACTTTCCCACTGCTCACTAGGGTGAACGATTCCATACGTTTTGTTGAAATGCTCTGTAGCACGTGCACAAATATGGTCGTAATCTCGCTCTTCGGGATATAAGCGCGCTATATCGGATCCATGGGGATCCGTAAGATGCGGATACCCGTAAGTCATCCACTCGGCAATAAGTTGAGCAATACTGGGACCTTCTTTAACCCAAACAGCTGCTGCAGACCACAAGTTTTCTACTTCAACTGTTTCACCAAGCACTGGCATTGCATCTGGTGTTAATGACAAAAGTCCATCTATTGCATACTTTATTTCTGCATCACCAAGCATGTCCATCAATTCAATAGCTTGTTCCATCTGAGGATCAAAGTCTTCTTGACTCAGTGGTAACTCTGTTGGAGATAAAGCAGCTTCTTCATTAGAGGGAATAGAATCCGGATGATGAAGAATTGCCCTGTGGGCATAAGACCCTACCTCCATTGAACCAGCTGTCTGACGCTCNTAACAAAAAGTATCCATATCACGGACAATTGGATAGCCGATTTCGTTATTTGTTTCCGCAAGTACGTCTATTGGTCCCACGTCAGCCATCTGGTGGACTGCAGGAGTTAACGGAATTGTTGCTCCNGCCATATTTGCAACCCGATTAGACCAGACTCCACACGCAATAACCACATATTCTGCTTCGATGCGTCCTCTCGTTGTAACTACAGCCGTTACCTTTGAGATGCCAACCTGATCTTCAGCCGTTTCAACATCCAAAACTTCAGTATTCGCAAAAACTTCGAGGTTTCCGGCTTNTTGAGCTTTTTGTCTCATTTTGGTTCCTGTTTCCAACGAATCAACTACAGAAACGCTGGGGGTGTAAAAACCCCCAATTATGACTTCTTCATTTATAAAAGGAACCATCTCCTTAACTTGTTCTGGAGTTAGGAGCTTAGATTCGATGCCCCAAGCTGTTGCGGAAGTCATCCTCCGCCTGAATTCTTCGAGACGAACCTCATCACGCGCNACTTCTATTCCCCCTGGAACGGTCTGCATCCCAAGTGCCCCATACTGCCGCTGGGACTCATAGGTTAGAAAAGCCATTTCTTTGTTGTGGTCTACTGGGAAAATAAAATTTGATGCGTGACCAGTTGACCCACCGGGGTTTGGCAAAGGACCCTTATCTATTTGAACAATATCAGTCCAACCTAAATCAGATAAATGACCTACTAGACAGTTTCCTACAATTCCCGCCCCAATAACGACTACTTTTGCATTTTCGGGAAAATCACTCACTCTTACTCCTAAATATCAACTCGAAACCATTAACTTATCTGCTTAGATCCTCGCAAATAAACAAAACCCGCAATGAAACGAACGAGAAATGTTACCTAATTTATTGTAAATCTCTTCGATCCAGCGAAAGTATTTATTTTTTATGCATTAACTCCTTAGACATTTTTTTTGNTTGATTAACTAATAGGTCAGAAATAGTCTTTTTCATTGATTTCTCAGGAAAGCGATAACTGGGACCATGNANATGNAGAGCTCCCAATATATTTCCATCTTCTGCAAAGACCGGAGCGGCAATAGAATTTATACCATCAGAAAACTCTTCCATACACCAACAAAATCCATCTAATTTAATTCTTTCCAAACGATTCATTATCTCAGACTTATTCACAACTGTCTTAGGTGTGTATCGTTCCAGTTTTCTATCCAAAAATCCTCGAACAGCTTTTTTAGGCCAATGAGCTAAAATCACCAAACCTGATGGAACTACATGCATCGGAAGACGGGTCCCGGTCCAATCGCGTATCTGAACCGGATTNGCAGAATTAACTTGTCCAACATACTGAACCTCATATCCAGATGGAATTGACAAACCTGTATTTTCAAAAAGTTGATCTACCAAACTGACCATATGAGGTCTGGCTATGACCAAAAGACTTTCTGCCTTATTCGCTTGAGCTGACATTTGGAGAATTCTTGGACCAAGCTTGTACTCATAACCATCATCTACTCTTTCTACAGCATCTGAATCTTCAAGTGCAGCTAAAAGACGCGCAACCGTAGAAGTCGGTAATTCTACGCGTCTAGATAAATCGCTGATTCCTCCAGGTTTTTCGGCTAATTTTCTGAGAATTAAAAAAGCTCGATCAATACTTTGAACCATATTACTTGGACCTCTTCAAACGATATAAATAGTTTTCCGCCATACGGGAAGAAATAAGCAAAACATGGATCTTCGCGCCATTAATTGTTAGATTTATAGACTATACGGCTTTATAAGACTTTCCCGCATAATGGAAAAGGTGATTTTTAACCTCAGATCGGAGTTCAAATGAACGAAGAAAATGATGCAATTGAAATTNACGACATTGATTTATCAAGTCTTTCTGATGATGACCTAGTTGCACAAATGCACGACGATCTTTATGACGGNTTAGGTGAAGAAATCGGCGAGGGAACAGACATCCTATTATCTAGAAATTGGGATGCTAAGAAAGTTCTCGACGAAGCCTTAGTGGCTGGNATGAAANTTGTGGGAGAAGATTTTCGCGACGGAATCTTATTTGTACCTGAAGTGTTGCTNGCAGCTAATGCGATGAAGGTGGGAATGGCTATCCTTCGTCCACTTTTAGCAGAGACAGGTGCTGAACCTATCGGAAAAGTAGTAATTGGGACAGTAAAAGGAGACATCCACGATATTGGTAAAAACCTCGTGGGTATGATGCTCGAAGGTGCCGGTTTTGAAGTAATAGATCTAGGTATNAATACTGATGTGGAAGAATTCCTTGGCGCCTTGGATGAACATAAACCTGACATTCTTGGCATGTCGGCTCTTTTAACAACAACGATGCCTTACATGAAAGTCGTTATTGAAACTCTCATAGAAAAAAGTCTCCGAGAGGAGTATCTCGTAATCGTGGGCGGAGCACCGTTAAACGAAGAATTCGGCGATGCTATAGGAGCCGATGCTTACTGCCGTGATGCGGCGGTGGCCGCTGACACAGCTCAGAGATTGATATCTGAACGCCGGGCAGCAGCTTCTGTTTAGTTATCAAATTATTCTGAAGCTATATGATGTTAACTTCCAATAAAACTCTGATTATTGCTTGTGGCGCATTAGCACGTGAGCTTTCTGAAGTCGTNTCCATAAACAATCTCAATCACATAGAAGTTGAATGTCTACCTGCTTCTTACCACAACTCTCCAGATAAAATTCCTGCTGCTTTGGANGAACGGATTTTGAAACATTCTAATCATTACGACCAAATTTTTGTTGGGTATGCAGACTGTGGAACTGGCGGAAAAGTCGACAAAGTTTGTGAGAAGTTTGGTTTAAAGAGACTTTCCGGGTCACATTGTTATGAATTCTTTGCAGGTAGGGATAACTTCGCAAATATTCAGGAAAATAATATTGGTTCTTTCTACTTGACAGATTTCCTTGTCAGACATTTCGAACGATTAGTAATAAAGGCTCTTTGGATAGATACACATCCAGAACTTCTAAACGAATATTTTGGTAACTACACGCAAGTCGTTTATCTAGCGCAGACCGACGACCCTGAACTTGAAAAATTAGCACGCGAAGCCGCAAAAAAATTAGGATTGGAACTTGTCATCAAAAAAACTGGTTACGGCGATTTGGAACCTGAGATCATTTCATTGAGCAGCAACAAAGAACCTAAATTAAGTAACTTGAGCTAAGAGAACAGTTGAATTGAATGTCATTTAAACTAATCATTATTTACTGGCGCGATATACCCGCTCAGGTAACCGCTCAAAAAGGGCGTGTACGAGAAAAAGCACTATTGGAAGCACGCTTTCAACATGCGATTGACCGTGCTGCAGCTGTCGCAGGTTTAACAGATACTGATAGCTATATTGCTCANTGGGAGAGAAAGACTTTTGCCGGTGAAGGAGANATGGCAGAAGCAGTTGCTAAAGAAGCTTCAAAAATAGAAAATTCCTATACAGCTGAACGACTTGAACAACTTGTACAACAAGGTGGTATTGAAAATAAATAATGATGGAAAAGTCATTGTCTAAAGGAGAAAAATGACCCAAACAGTAATCAGCTCGGCCTCAAAAGAGGTAGTAATAGGTTTTGGACAACCTTTTGTGATGATTGGCGAACGAATCAATCCAACCGGTCGGAAACTTCTTGCAGAAGAAATGAAAAACGATGATTTTAGTCGAGTTGAAGCNGATGCTATTTCACAAGTCGAAGCAGGTGCCCACATGCTCGATGTAAACGCTGGAATACCTCTGGCAGACGAACCTGCACTGCTTGCGAAAGCCATAAAAACAGTTCAAGCGGTTACAGACGTTCCTCTTTCCATAGACTCCTCAATCATTGAGGCTCTTGAATCAGGCTTATCTGTATATGAAGGGAAACCGTTAATAAATTCAGTNACAGGTGAGGAAGAAGTTCTTGAAAGAGTTCTACCTTTAGTNGCAGCCAGTGAAGCAGCTGTAGTAGCTATTTCNAATGATGAGACGGGAATTTCTGANGACCCTAACGTAAGNTTTCAGGTCGCAAAGCGAATAGTCGAAAGGGCTGCNGACCATGGGATTCCNGCNCATGATGTCGTCGTTGATCCTTTAGTCATGCCAATAGGCGCTATGGCGGATGCAGGAAATCAAGTCTTCACTTTNGTCAGACGNCTAAGGGAAGAACTCGGTGTAAATACNACTTGTGGAGCTTCTAATGTAAGTTTCGGACTCCCTAATCGTCATGCAATNACTGGNGCCTTTTTATCTATGGCCATTTCTCACGGAATGACTTCCGCTATTATGAATCCACTTCACGCTGAAGTAAAAACTGCTATTCAAGCTGCTGATGTTCTTTCTGGACAAGATGCAAATTGTGCGGCCTGGATAGAAACCCACCGAGACCCGGATGCCTCATCGAGAACAAGAAGAAGTGGACGCAGAAGAAGTTAAATATAAATCTAAAGAAACATCGGATCCTATGGAAACTAATAAAGAAAAAAGTCTTGTAGTTTTTACTCCATCTGGCCACCGCGATTACTTTGAAAACGGTTCGACTCTTCTTGAAGCGGCAAGAAAACTTGGGGTTGATCTTGATTCAGTTTGCGGAGGTCGTGGTATTTGTGGTCGCTGTCAGATTGAACCGGCTTTTGGCGAGTTTGCAAAACATAAAATAAATGCCCAAGAAGAGAACATCAGCGCTCCCGGTGATCTAGAGGTCAACTACAAGGGCCGTAAAGAGATGGGGGGAAATAGGCGGCTTGCTTGTTCAGCAAAAATACTTGGAGATCTAATCATAGATATTCCACCAGATAGCCATATACATAAACAGGTTATTCGGAAAACAGTAGACCTAACTGATCTTGTAATTGAACCCTTAGTTTCTTTACATTTTGTGGAAATCGAAAAGAGCATCGATAGCACGCCTTTTGACTCACTGTTTCTATCCTTACAAGAACAATGGGGTTTAAATAACTTAATTAATAAAATCAAAGAAAATGAATTACCTGCTTCTGACGGGACTTACACAGCAGTTGTTAGAGACGGAGAATCACTAGTTGCAGTTTGGCCAGGCTTTAAAGATCAAATATTTGGAATAGCTATTGATGTGGGGTCAACAACTATTGCTGGACATTTATGCGACCTTCTATCAGGTGAGGTTCTAGCAAGTGCCGGGGTTATGAATCCACAAATTCGTTTTGGTGAAGATCTAATGAGCAGAGTTTCTTATGTGATGATGAATAAAGGTGCTGAGAATGAGCTAACAGAAGTTGTCCAAGATGCGCTTAACAATCTCGTTGGTCAATTGTGTGATAATTCAAACACTAATCGCGAAGATGTATTTGAGATAACTTTGGTAGGAAATCCAATCATGCATCATTTATTTCTGGGTTATGACCCGACTCCTCTGGGTGTTGCACCATTTACTTTGTTTGAAGACAAAGCAATAGACACAACTGCTGTGAATTTGTCTATTCAGGCTAATCCTGCAACCAGAGTTCATGTTCTACCTTGCATAGCTGGCCATGTCGGAGCTGATACGGCGGGTGTACTTTTAGCAACAAAGCCTCAACACGAAGATGGAATAAATCTAGTAGTGGATGTTGGTACAAATGCAGAAATTCTTTTGGCTGGAAAAGGAAGAATACTCGCTGCATCAAGCCCCACAGGACCTGCTTTTGAAGGAGCACAAATAAATAGCGGTCAGAGAGCTACGCCAGGAGCTATAGAGCGTGTGAGGATAAATCCTGAAAACGGAAAAGCTCGTTTCAAAGTTATAGGAATAGAACCATGGTCCGATCAGGAGGGTTTTTCGGATGCGATCAAAAATACTGGAGTCACAGGAATTTGCGGTTCAGGAATTATAGAAGTAGTTGCTGAATTGCTTTTAGCTGGATTAATGACTGCGGATGGCGTTATAGGGGGCGAAGGAACAAATCCTTGCAAACATATCGAACCTGATGGTCGAACTTTTTCATATGTCTTATACAAGTCTCCTAATGGAGAAAAAACTATCTCTGTAACACAAAATGATGTGAGAGCGGTNCAACTAGCAAAAGCAGCTCTTTATGCCGGTGTAAGACTGTTAATGGACTATTTGGAAACCGATCAAATTGATTCAATACAGCTAGCTGGCGCCTTTGGTAGCCACATAGATACAACTAGAGCTACTGTTCTAGGTTTGATACCAGACTGCCAAAAGGAAAAAGTTTCTTCAGTTGGTAATGCTGCAGGTTCAGGAGCTGTTATGGCACTGCTTTCAAAGTCATCACGGGAAGAAATCCAAACTTTAGTTAATGACATTGAAAAAATCGAAATCGCGACAGAGGTTGCTTTTCAAGATCACTTTGTAGAAGCTATGGCTATACCACACAAAACTGCTGACTACCCGTTCCTTAGTTCATATGTGGANNTACCTCAAAAAAACGAATCAACAAAACCCACACGAAAAAATAGACGCANTAGAGAAAGAAAGTTANATGACTGATCANACTCCACGTAGAAGAGCAGGAGGAAGGGAAGCTNGAAGAGCNGCACGAGAAGAATCTACAGCTNTTTCAACNCCTTATTTAATCCGTACTATCCCACCCTATGAAATCATGTCAGAAGAGGGNCTNGAAATAATTGAAAACAATGCTGACATTATTCTTGAAGAAGTGGGAATNGATTTTCGCGATTACCCCTCCTCTTTGGNATTGTTTAANANNGCCGGAGCAACTATCGATGGNGAACGTGTTCGATTTCCTAAAGGTATGTGCAGNGAGATAGTAACTAAGTCTGCACCTTCTTCATATACACAGCACGCGCGCAACCCCTCTAATAACGTTCAAATCGGAGGGGATGCGACTGTACTAGTACCAGCCTATGGGTCCCCTTTTGCATTCGATTTAGATAACGGTCGACGTTATGCAAATATCGAAGATTTTAGAAATTTTGTAAAGCTCGCTTATATGAGCCCACATCTCCATCATTCAGGCGGAACTATTGTAGAACCTGTAGATATACCTGTCAGCAAAAGACACCTTGATATGGTTTATTCACATTTGAAATACAGTGACAAGCCTTTTATGGGTTCAGTTACTGCGCCCGAAAGAGCTCAAGATTCTGTTGCCTTAGCAGAAATGGTTTTTGG
>PATJ01000043.1 GCA_002713545.1 Acidimicrobiaceae bacterium | reverse complement strand
ACTATCTCCAATATCTCTTTCAATCCTGAATCTTCCCCTACCGGTCGAGCTTTGTTCATGCAAATTTTAAGCCCGTTGTATTCCGCTGGATTATGACTGGCAGTCACCATGGCTGCCGGAAAATCAAAATGACCTGAAGCGAAGTAACACATNTCCGTAGATGCAAGTCCTATATCAATTGCGTTAATACCCTGCTCCCTCACGCCAGTAGNNAAAGCTGCTGCTAAAGACTCGCTGCTCTTTCTCATGTCTCTTCCAACAATTACTGAGGTATTTTTTTGGCTTTTATTTTTGATGAAAATNGAAAATGCTCTCCCTATATTCAAAAAAAGTTCTTCGTTTACCTCTTCAGGGAAAATTCCACGTATGTCATACGCTTTAAATACATCCTCTGCTTTTGACATCGTTGACTGCTTCCGTTTCTATTGACCAGAAGTTGAAGTTGAGACTATTCCACTTTCTGGATAAGCACCTCTTCTAGCTCTCTGACGAATTCTTACTAGATCTAATAATAAAAATNCTCCATCGCGAAANGCACTGACTGAAGACCTTTGTGAATTTTCTACTTCAACTGGAACCTCCATCAAACTCAGATCCCACCTTTCAGCTAAATGAAACAATTCAACATCAAAAGAAAAACCATCCAATGTGCCTGCAGCAAATAACGACTCAGCAACTTGTGATTTGAATGCCTTAAGTCCACACTGGGTGTCTCTGTAATAACCGAGCAAGAGNCCAGAAGTGGCTATATTTATCAACCTTCCGCCTATCTCTCTAAATCTGCCAGCTCTAACTAGATTCTTGGTCTCGACNTGTTGACGACTACCTACAACCATGTCNTAACCTGATTCAACCANAGTTGCGAGTTTCAGGACTTGCCTAGGGTTGTATGCAAGGTCAGCATCGGTGAAGGCAACAACTGAACCATTTGCTCTTTGCACACCAGCTCGAATTGCCGCCCCTTTCCCNTTATTCTCTTCGAGTCTTATTACNATATCTGCCCCTGCCTGTCTGGCTGTTTCAGACGTGGCATCCTCGGAACCGTCATCTACCACGATGACTTCAATATCACCACTCTCCTGTGAAGACGATCTCAACTCTGAATTAATAGTCGATAACGTTCCAGCTATTCTGTCAGCTTCTTCAAATGCTGGGATGATTAGGCTGATACGAGNTGTCTTGTCAATTAAATTTTCAACGTTTGGTTTCATCTGTTGTTTTCTGAATTCACGAAACAGCACAAATCTATAAGAGACACCTCTTGCAACAGCCGCACCTAAAACAGCTGTAAGTTTTGCAGTGAAACAAGCNTTCCAACTTTTGCCTGGTTCTAATGAGACTAAAATAATCAAATCAATACATGCAGCAATCACAACTACAAACACGAAAACTTTTATATTTCTAATCCACCTNGCATGCGGGTCNTTTAATAGGGTTATTTTCTCATGCAGTNTTCTCGCGACNACCGCTGCCAGAGATAGGGCAACCACACCTGCTACAACAGTTGGAAAACCTAACTGCATTAGCAGAACCGCTACGCCTATATCGATTGNAGTCGCTGCTAACCCGACGAAAGCAAAACGTCTCAACCAGATATTCATGAGCGAACTTCTTCATCCGTAAAGNCCAGAGTTTCTGTTGGGTTTTCTTCAGAACNACTCTGAGACCAATTTTTCAGTCTTTCATCAACATCTGGGATAATCGTATTTGAATCAAACCACGCAGAAGAAAAATCCAAATAGTTTGGTTTACGAGCCGTTAGGACCAGAAAGATTACGCCAGCCAACGTCAGAAAAATAGACAATATTTCAATTGGGCTTCTACCGTATTCCAAGAGCACTTCCTTTTCTGTCGGAACTACAACCATTAAATTCGGTGTTGCCCTCCACGGACCTTCGGCTCCTTTAGTTTTCCAATTGGGAAAATAAGAAGTTTTCACAATTACCGGCACCCCTGTTTTGTCTACTTTGAATTCTATTCGATCAGTGTGAACATTAATTTCAGAGATCTCGATACGAGGCAACCGTATTCTTTCTGGCGTTTCCTCTAGGTCTACTTGCTGCCAATTATCCAGACCTCCCAAAGTTCTAACCACCGCATCTGAACCTTCTTGAAAAACTATTACAGATGGATTTAACCATTCCGAATGCTCTAACTGATCGAAAATCGCGGGTTCAAAATCTAATTGTGTTACAAGTTCAGAATTTTCTACCTTAAAAATAGTCCACGGTCCACTTTGAGCTATTTCGTTGAGAGAACGATGCTGCTGTGCTTTTTCAGTCGCGACTTGTGAAGAGGAAGCATAATATTTAACTCCAAATTGTTGAAGGTGATCGATCCCTGCGTCTATATCAAATGACCTGTACGGAAGGTCTCGTTGTGCTCTNGATGGAGCAGTCGAAAGTTCGGATTGGATAAGAAANTGGAAAGGCGTAGTNGTGGAAGACTCGAAATACAGACCCTCCATCGAGCCAATACAGCCATCTGTCCAGTGCGGCATCAGCATAGGAGCCATNGGTGTCCCATATCTAGTCAGTTCGCTTGAATACTCCCACATCAAACGACCACATCCATAGTTTCTGGCTTGATCATCCATTGTGATCACAAAATCTACTAGTTCTTCCCATCCTCCACCTGTTGAATCACCAGTTCGAGCTTCATAGCCTTCAAAATTCCATAAAGCCCATGAACGCCCAATATTTAAATCCTCAGTTTCGTAACCCATCCACTTATAAGTATTTCCGTTCATTTCGCCCCCCGGTAAAACCCTCAGGGGTACAGCTAAATAAAATATGAAAAGCAAAACAACTAAAAATCCAATACTTCCGGACACTAAATTTCCGATTCTCTCTTTTTCTTTAGCTACTTTGTTCACCAAAAAACCTAAAATTCTTATCACTTCTGCAACTGCTATAGCTGCTAAGAGATAAATGCTCAGATAGTAGGCAGGCAGCAGCCTCCCGTTATATAAACGGCCTTCAGGTAAGTAAATGAAGGCTAAAGCTAAAGCAACAGCTGAAATGGCTAGAACTAATCCGAGGCGACGTCTAAAAATGACGGAAAGGACAGCTCCTACAATCGCCAATGCAATTGCGAATTGCAGTGGTGGATCGTTTGTTAGGAAATCTGCAGCAAGACGATCACGACTCCAAAGATAAGAACTATACGATGTCAACTTTTCCCATCCCATATCATTTAAGTGGGATCTATTCCACCAAAAAGGAAGAACCCAAAAAGCAGATAACAAACCTGAAAGCAATCCCACTTCTGCAATCCATCGGGTCGAAGCCTTACTTAAGCGGGTTGCTAATGCAACAAATGAAACTAGGAGTGCGAAAAAAACTACTAATAAGTGACATAACCCCGTTAACGCTAAAAACACTGCTGCAGAGGTTCTTTTCTCTCCTGTTTCTATGCCTTTAATAAGCAGTCCGATATATATGAGACAAAATACGATCGCGAGTGTAAAAGCGAACTCTCCTGCCATTGTTGACATTAAATTGCCACCCATGATGTTAAAGGAACGGTCGAAAATGAAAGCAAGGGTTGAGGCTCCCAATAAAGCTGGTGCTGGTTCGGGCAAACTCGCCAACCGTCCCATTTTCCAACCTGCGAAAGGCATGAGAACCAAGCCCGCTGCTGTGACTAATTTAAATGCCAAACCGTAGTGGAAAGGAATGATCAAGAGAAGCAAACAAATGGCGCAAAAGAAAACGGAACGCCAATGTTTGGGGTCTTGTACAAGCAACTTAAAAACTGCAAATGCCACTAAAGCAATTNTCAAAATTAATATGGGTAGAACTAGACCCGTGTTCAAAATGACAATAAACAGCATTGGAACAACCATGTAAAAGTGGTATGCNGGAAATCCCGCATACCAATCAGGAGACCACCCTGAAAGTCTCAGGTTCGGAAGCAGTTCGTCTCTCAAAAAGGCAGGCCCCCATACATGTGCCCCTAGATCNCCACCTGTTGGAGTAGATAGCGTGAANAGAACACCATCTGGATTAAGAACCCATAAAACAAAAAAACAAGAAAGAAAAACTGAGAAAGCCGAAACTAAAGACAGAACTTTAACCTCAATTAACTTTTCTAATACTTTTGTTTTTAAATTTGACTTTAAAGAACTAATCATTTTAAAAAAAGATCTGAAATCTGTCTTATTCATTTTTAGGCTTCAACCTTGCAATAAAAGCGCTACTACTGTGGTGGTGTTAAAGCCAACGTGTGCCCAAACAGCTCTACCTAAACGATCATACTTCCTTGCCAGATAGCCAGCCACGAAGCCGAATAAGAACAAGGCCGGAAACTGTATTAGTTGCAAATGAGCAATTGCAAAAACCAACGATGAGAGCACTAATGCTAAACGATTGCTCATTTTTTTCTCAAAAGCTTTTAAAGTCAACCCTCTGTAAAATAGCTCCTCGACTAGAGGTGCTCCTATGGCAACAACTAAAAACAAAAGAAAAACTCCAAAACCTGTTGCTTTATCAACTAACTCTCTAGCCGGCTCAGACACGTCGATACCATCAAAAATCANAACCAATGGCAAATACAACAAACCTGCTGCGATTTGTGTTCCAAGTCCAATAAGCAAACCCGGGAGAATATCGTTTTTCTGAAATTCCCANCCGAATTCTTTCCAAGAAACACCCTTCACCAAATACAACCACATGGGAATNCCCAGAGTTCCAACCCATAAAGCAGCTTGCAAGATAGCAGTTATTTCTAAAGATGGATCGTCCAAATCAATACCGCTATCAAAAGCGTTAATAGCTATGACAACTAATATCACCGCGACCTGTCCAAGTAGCCAGCCATAAATAACGTGGCGCACTCCCCAAGACAGCTGTGGGTCAGGTTCTGTTATTCCAGNAGGTGTAGGGTTTTCAGCCGATTCTTCTTCTCGCATCTTTTGATCTTAATGACCGTCTTCGTTGACTTAACTACTTATCTTAAGTAGAACNACGAAAATAGCCCGTACGATGTAAGTATGAGCAAATCTTCAGAGCCAGACTCACAAGAGATCGAGTCTAACGATGACCCAAAGCGATCAGGGTTATCTCGTTGGTTTCCTTGGCTTGTATTAGGCGCATTAGTGTCTTTTATNCTCCTGCCTAATATTTTGCCTGGAAACGAAATTGAAGAAATTCCATACGACCGGTTTCTTGCAAAAATTGTAGAAGGAGATATTGCCACAGTTGAAATTGATAATAGAACGGGACAAATCAGTTTCGAATCAGAAACTGGATTGGAACAAAAAACTACTGGTCCGTTAGAACTGTCTGATGAAGACAGANCACTGCTTTCTGAAAGCAGTGCCTCCATAAAATTTAGCACTCCTCAGCCAGGATTTTTTCAAACNTGGTTACCTCTTCTTCTTCCAGTGGGCCTGATCATACTTTTCTTCTGGTGGATTAATAAAAGGGCCCAAGGTCAAATGACGGGAATGATGTCAATAGGACGCTCCAAAGCCAAGCTCTACACAACTGAAAGGCCTGGAACCACATTTGACGACGTTGCCGGCTATGCGGGTGTGAAACAAGAAATCCGCGAAATTGTTGATTTTTTAACGGAATCAAAAAAATTCGCTGAAATAGGAGCGAAGGTTCCTAAAGGTGTTCTCTTGGTAGGACCCCCTGGAACTGGCAAAACGCTTATAGCACGTGCTGTAGCGGGGGAAGCGGGTGTCCCATTTCTTTCAGTGACCGGTTCAGATTTTATGGAAATGTTTGTTGGTGTAGGAGCTAGCAGAGTCCGGGACCTCTTCCAATCTGCAAGAAAATTGGGAAGTGCAATAATTTTTATTGATGAAGTCGATTCCGTTGGCCGTAAACGAGGCGCTGGACTCGGAGGGGGCCATGACGAACGTGAACAGACACTGAATCAAATGCTTTCAGAAATGGATGGTTTTGAAGGAAGTGAAGGAATAGTAATGATGGCTGCAACAAACAGGCCCGACATTCTAGACCCTGCCTTACTGCGACCTGGGCGATTTGATCGACAAATAGTGGTTCCTCTACCCGAACTCGAAGATCGAAATGAAATTCTCAAAGTCCATGCTAAAGGAAAACAAATTTCTGATGATGTTGACTTAAATGTTGTTGCACGTGGAACACCTGGCATGAGTGGCGCAGACCTAGCCAATCTGATCAACGAGGCTGCACTAACGGCTGTTAGAGATAACTCAAACTCAGTTAGAGCCGAAGATCTCGAAGTCGCGAGAGACCGAATCCTAATGGGTCAAAAACGTGACTCACTAGCTCTAACAAGCGACGAAAAAGAAGCAATTGCCTATCATGAAGCAGGTCACGCTCTGTGTGCTGCCCTGCTTCCCAACACGGATCCTTTACATAAAGTCACAATAATTCCAAGCGGAATGGCTCTTGGAGTGACGATGCAGCTACCTGAAGAGGAGAAGCATATTTACAGACAGAACTATATAGAAGACTCTCTCACAGTTCGTATGGGCGGAAGAGTCGCTGAGGAAATAGTTTTTGGGATTGCTTCCACAGGCGCCAACAATGACCTTGTAGGGGCAACCGAACTTGCCAAAAAAATGGTACGCGAATGGGGCATGTCAGATGAAGTGGGGCCAATGGCTTGGGGAAATCAAAGTCAGGTATTCCTAGGGGACGACCTGATGGCAGGTCGTGAATACAGCGACGAAACAGCTCGAATTATTGATGAAGAGATTCAAAAAATACTTGTTAAACAAGAGGCAAGATGTCGCAAATTGCTTGATGACAACAGAAACGCTCTTGACTTAATTGCAAGAGCCCTACTCGAACACGAAACCATCAGTGGAAATGAAGTAACCAGACTTATTCAAGCTGCAAATGGAGATTCAAACACCGAGAGCATCGAGGACGTAGCCACAGTAGATTAATCGCGATGTCACGAGTAATCGTCTTGGTGCTACTTTCCTCCGCTGCTTCTTTGACTGCTGTTTTATTGAGGAAATTAAACAAAAGAAACTTTTTGACTAGCGGATGGTCTATTCCNGGACATTTAAGCCGAGAAGATTTCGGGTTCACAAACGAACCNTGGCTTGTAGTGATTTTTTCTTCCGAATCTTGCGAAACGTGTAAACCTCTTGTAGCCGAAAGTATGAAACTCTCATCATTAGGAATAGCGATNCAAGAAATAGCTGTAGAAACAAATAAAGACTTGCACGAAAAATACAGCATAGANGCTGTTCCGATGCTTTTACTAGTTGACAAATTTGGAGTAGTGAGGTCGAGCCATCTAGGACCCACCAACTCTGAAGAAGTCAGGAATTCAATTNAAACAGTTCTNTCGAATCCTCAAGGGTCTGATTAAGGCAATGGAATCTGTGAAGTTTTAGAAACCGCGATACCAGTTTCTAAATAAAACCCAGAAGAGTTNCTACCTAACACACTGGCCAAAACTGGTGAAGTCGAATCAATATCTAAAGTTTTTATAGAGCTGTCCATTATTGAAAATGAAACACTCTCTAAGCCATCAAGTTCAATTTCGTCAGGCATTCCCAACGGCAATACCGACTCTTGATTAGAAAATTTAATAGAAGCTATATTTCTCGAACTGGGATTAAAAACAGATATATAACCATTTTCGAAAGAACGACTTTCAAATAACAACTTCCAGTTTCGCGCAGCTAAATCAACCCCATTCTGTACGGCTAATCCGACGTCTAACGACTCTTCATCCGAACTTTTACCTGCTAACGAAATAAAGGAAGCCGCTACGGGTTCTCCATCAAAAGATTTAACCTCCACCGCATAAGTAGCGTTCATACTCTCAAAGGTTTCTAATTCCAAAACCTGACGTTGAAGGGCCCTTAATTCTAATTTTCTGGATTGTGCAATCTNTCCACCAGTGCCAAAAAAACTAACCTCCACTTCTACTAGTTCGTTATTGGGGTTGAGAATTGAAATAAGTTCACTGCCCTTTGTTCCCTGTTCATAGCCAGTAAGAAAAACCCTGTCCGCTGCCCTGTTTGAACCGTAAACCAAATCTAAACCTTTTTGATTTCCTTCTTCTGCCATTTGCATGCGAGCAACAACTAACTGCCCCACTCTGACATCAACTGTTGCGGACACTACCGATGAATCTGGTATTCGACTCGTAATGTCAAAGATCACTAAAGAACGACTGGGTATAACGACACCTTGAGAATCCAAAGTTTCACGACGTCCAATGTCACCAACGAAATGCAAATCTGCAACAGCAGGTGCTTGAAAAGGATTATAAAAAAGTAAAGATGCTTCATTATCTGGTCGCAATGTAGAAGACCACGGCAAATACCAAGAATCGGAAGTGGTGGTGATACAAGGTTCTGAATTTAACCCGTTGCCGATTATATTTTGTTTGACTAGAACCCCTCCGCTGGGAATTTCGATTGTTACAGCCGCCCATTTTGCACCTGGGACGGATTGTTCAGGTTTGATATCGAAACTTTGTTTAGCTCCCAGAAGTATCTCTCTTTCTATATCATTACCCAAATCATCTGCAATGGTGACACGACCAAAAGCGTCTGCATCAGAAAAACTTGTAAGAGTTATTGTTCTTTCAGCGATTCCTTCTAATTCTCCAGTAGGTCCAATACAAAACCAAAGATCGCCAGATTCATCAACTGTTGAAACTTCCACCGGAAAAACAGGTAATGGAATTCCCTCAATACCATCATCACTTTCAATTGAAAAAACAAATACCGCGACTAAAAGAACGCTCATCAAGAAAAAGNCAGGTAAACGAAATGTGNTCATTACTCNCCTTCTTCTGATCGCAAACGNGACCAATTGGTAACCAGAAGAAGGATAACCAANAGGGCTATTTGTAAGCGGTGTCTAGCTTTCGATGCTGTGCCATCTAANTGCAAAAGAGAAGTCGNTTCAGAAGCAACTCTAACTGATCTTCTANTAGANACTCCTCTTTCATCCCCTGCTCTCAATGTGAGATTTTCGACTCCATCATCATAAAGTTTCCAACTTCCCACCGGTTCAAGCATCCAACGAAACGCGCCGTCAGCGTTACTAGATACCAGATACTCATCCCAACTTATTCTTGCAACTTCTGCTGGGACAACCTTTCTATTACTGTCTCTTACAACTGCATGAACTGCTTCATGAGCTGTATTCTCAAAAATTGTCACTGCGCTATTTAGACCTTCAGTACGGGCAAGGTCAAGCTGCCTNGTGAGAGCCGCCTCATAGAAACTGGGTAAATAAAATCTTCTTTCTTCATAGGGAACCGGGGCTAGACCTTCCACAAGAATTAAATGTTTCACTCCCCACTTCCCTAAAATTTCACCTAATCGATTTGTATCTCCTGCAATAGCCTTTGCAATTCCTTTTCGAATTTCCAATGCACCCTGGTTCTCGCCAAGTTGGTAGGACCATTGATCCGTAATATCTGGAAGACCGTCAGTAATAGCCACTCCAACACCTTCCGTGAATACCGATGCTGTTGCGGGCAAAATAGACGGCTCACCTAACCAAACAATACGGTTCTCTCCCCCCCTACTAAATTCACCTTTTTTAGGACTCTCATCCACTACAAAAGATAGAACTGAAGAAAGTTCTTTCCGTGGTGCCCCCCAAGAACCATCTAAAGACCCTGAGAGAACAGGTAAAGCACTGACGCCTAATGATAATGCTGCTATACCAATCGAAATCCGACGTAAATAAAGTTTCTTTGGGTTCGGGTCTGCTAAATCACTACCCATGCCCGCCGTTGCTATCGCAGATGCCCAAGCTAATCCAACAGCTACGGGAACAAAAAGTGTTTCTTCCTCCGGAGTTCTTCCGGGCCACCAACCTTGATCAGCGAACCACACTGCAAAAAATCCAAAAATGATTATCAGCCACGACCGGACACCAAGAAAAAGATGTTTTTCCTTGCCAAACACCAATGCGAACACTGCAACAATAAGGAGCGTCCATGTAAATGAACTGTTTGTAAAACTCCCTGTATCTAAATTAAAAATGCCAGAAGGGCCAAGTGTGCCTTTCCGCCAAGCTTCAAATCCGATTAGTGAGCTTGCCGACCGCCCAGTCAAGAGATCAATTATTAGCGGGAAGTGTAATAATGATGCCACACCTATAGATAAGTAAAATGACTTTAATAGCCTATTAATTCCGATTGTTTTGCCAGACAGGAGGCTGCCGGCAAAAAGACCTAGGAATATCGTTAAAAATGGTATTAAAAATACTGGGTCGAGCGCTATTCCTAGGGCTAAAAGTAACCCCGTAAGCAATCCGTTCGTTAGCAGCGATCGTTCTTTTATTCCTGGTCCTGGTTGACCGCCTATCGATCCATAAGGCGAAACCCCTTGAGAAACAGCCATACGTTTAGCCAGCCAAGGCAATAAAGCGTATATGGCTAAAGGAGTCAGGCGCCCCTCCCTCAAAGCATCGTAGGGCAAAGGAACTGAAAGATACACAAGGAATGCAACAGCTCGCGACCTGCCGCCGCCAATTGGTCTCACTAAACGCCAGACACCAATTGCACCAATGGGAATAGCAGCGACAACCATCCAAGACCATAAAAGTTGGTCATCACCTGGCAGTATCGCTAATAACACTCCCAGTGCCGACAATCCATCTGGTCCCACCGTCTCTAAACCAGTAGCAGTTGAACGCCACCCATACCACCATGACCTAAAAAGATCTAACGGATCAGCCGGTAACGATTGAAATCTACCAATTAAAGGCAAACCCCCCGAAAGTAGGCGACGCGATCCAAAACCCAAAATTACTCCTGCTATCAGAAGAGCGATGCCACCTGGCCCGAGAAGCGCTGCCCATAATTGATGAAATCTAATTCGAGTTAATGCTTCAGAACCGGTCCCCGAAGGAGCTTGTCCGATAACTGCACGTCTAAAAGAATGCTGCTGAGGTTCCAAGGAACCCATGTTTCTAGTGTGAGCGGAATAATTTTTTCTAATCCTGCCTCTAATAGAGTTAAGAGATTCTAGACGCTTCAGATTCCACCAGAAAGAAGATATGTGACCCCATGTAAGAGAAAACCTTCCAGTAACCAGACCGTATACAACTCCCGAAGCTGTTATAAGAAAAGATTCAAAAATGCTACGGATAAGAGAGGCACCGAAATTACTAGCTAGAGACATTCTTAATCTATGTCTGGGCCTCAGAACATCAATATTTTTCTTCGCAAATTGTGACTGGCTTTTAAATCGGGTAGCTACTGAATTAGAAGCTAAAACTATTTTTGCTCCGACCAAATGGGACCGTAGACAAATCTCAACATTATTATCGGGTGAGTTTATTTCTATGTCGTATCCTTCAAGCGCTCTAAATAAATCAGCCCTGATTAACATTGCTGCTTCTGGTGCAGCCATAATCTCTTTCCCATCATGCTGACCCTGGTCATTTTCACCTTTTTCAGATCGTCCAACCGGTGAATAAAAATTGTCTAGCATCGACCCCATGTCTTCAAGCTGACTTGGATTTTCTCGATCTAATACTTTTGGTCCTACTATTCCTGCGTTACTTTCAACTGCCAATTCAACCATTCGTCTGACGCAAGTTGCATCAAGAATCACGTCATCTTTCAAAAATAAAAAAAAGTTTTCTCTAGATTCTTTTAGGTCGTCCCGCAAGACAAGATTCGCTAATAACGGATAGTTAGTTGTGCTTGCAGTTCGGATTATTTTTGAATCTGGAAAGACTCTTTTTATTAAATCGTCAACATCTGCATTTACTTCTTCCTTACCCGTTAGAACTAGTAAGAATTCGATTTTCTTATAATCTTGAGCCGCTAATCCAGCGATAACTTCTTCTAACCACGGTGTTCTTTCGTCAGCCACAAGGACGGCTTTCACCATTGGTTCTAATGCACCGCTCAGATTTTCTTTTTCGTTCTTTTCCACGTTTAACAAACCATAGTTCTGTCGAAGGGTTGTTACTTGCCTATGTGCCTCTAAGGTTCGATATTAAGGAAGAATGAAGGCAACTTAAATCTATGAAAGCACTAGTTACGGGTTCAGC
>PATJ01000042.1 GCA_002713545.1 Acidimicrobiaceae bacterium | reverse complement strand
ATCAACAGCACGAGACATAGGCACACCCAAGAACGCAACATCACCAGAAATGGCATGCAACGAACGGATCTGAATGTCCTCACCAGCATCTACCTCAACTGTGCCCAAAGATCCATCACCAAGTGACGAACCAGAAGACGCAGGTGCAGCAGGAGCTGCAGTAGTAGCAGCTGGTGCAGCAGTAGTAGCAGTTGCAGCAGAAGAACTGCTGGAAGAACTACTATCATCACCGTCAGACCCGCAGGCCCCGGCAATCAATCCAAGCGCCAAAACAGCAGACAAAATCCGCCAGCCTCGACGCCTAATAAGCGTTTCCATAAAGGAATCCCCTCCATTTGTTTACAAATATCTGAATACATATATGTATTCACAGATTCATGAGTGTAAAGGAAATTACCTGAAACCGTCAATGCCGGCATTGTTACAAATATGCGACAAAAAAAATAATGAAAAAACGGCTAAATATTGATTTTTTACCCTAAAACCGAGCCAGTTGTTGAGAATTCTTCACGATTGCGGGAAAAAGCGCTTAAATCGAGGGTTAAACCTGTATATGAACATTCTATTTTTAAGGGATTTACGTCATGGTCATGACCGTTTTCGCTCGCAGAAATGATTTCTCGCATAATTTCTCCAACGAGTGGAGCGTTTTTGAATTGGTTACCGGAAGTCCCAATGGCTACATAAAACCCTTGGAGTGAAGTCCGGTCGTAAACAGGAACCCAGTCTGGTGTTACATCGTAGACGCCAGCAATTCCCAGCGGGCGAGTTGGAATTCCAAGTTCCGGAACTCTTCTAGCTAGTCGCCAAACCTGAGCTTCAAATCTNGAAACAGTCGGGTTAAGAGACGCTTCATCTGGATCATCAACCCATTCCAAGGGATCACAGTCTGGTTCAACACCTCCAACATAAAAAGTGCCGCCCATTTTTGGAACCGCATAATACCCGAGATCAAGATCTGTTAGCAGAGGAGCGCCGGAATCAAAATTGAAATCATTTGGCGCTTCAGCTGCATGAACTTCTTGCCTCATGGGACTTGTAGTAATAGCCATTTCAGATTCCACGCCAGCAATTNGGTTGAGTGCTGAACTCCATGGTCCGGCGGCATTTACAACTATCGGAGCATCTATTGTCGTTCCATCTTTCAGGGCAACACCTGACACCCTTCCATCTTGTTTGATGATTTCTTTTACCTGAGTGTGAAGACGGAGAGTAGCACCGTTTCTTTTTGCAGCATCCATGAGATTCACCGCCGCAAGTTGAGGATCATCAATGAAACCAGCATCAGGGGTAATCCAACCATTCAGACTGTTCTCTGGTTCATTGAAGAAGTTTTCATCATCTGGCAGCTTCGGTGGCCAAAATCTACCGAGGTTCAGAGAGGGAAANTTTTTCGTCAATTCTTCACTGTCATAGGACTCATACGGAATATTAAATTCGTCCAGCAGGTCAAGAAAGATTGAACGTGGGAAATCAGGTGGTTCCAGAAAGAGCATTCCGGTTTTATGAAATTTAGCCAAAGGTTCATGATGGTTTTCGTCTAAACCTAAATGCTCTGCCCATGCCAGCCATCTTTGTCTGGACTCCCAAGCAGCAGTTACACCAGCATGAGTTGAATAATTGAACCGAATTACGGCTGAAGAGGCGCTTGTGGAACCTCCTCCGACAGCGTCACCCTTATCTACAACTAGAGTTTCCAGACCTGATTTTTGGAGTTCATAAGCNATTGAAGATCCCATTACTCCCGCACCTATAACAATTGCATCTGGCATTCGCAAACTATACGTTCAAAGAAGACGATTCGCTAATTTATTATCGAGTTACACCTGACGTATTTCTGAAACGTATTCCGTTTGGGCGTTTGGTGCCGCTTCTGTCCAGAGCAGCAGCCCAAGCTGGTGAGGAACCGAGAGCGTATCGTAGGACTTTTGTAAGGAAGTTACCCGCTGTTTTCGAACCTTTTTTCGGGTTGACTCCTATGGCCTCACGAAGTTCTATAGGCATAGTAACGACAGCTGCATTGAAAAGAATTTTGTAGGCGATGCGAGTAAAAAAAGGTAACGGAGGTTTTTTAAGAAAAGAAACTGCTTCAGCGCCTTCTTTGGATGATCCCACTTTTGGGTTTTCAGATAACCAACAGCTCAAAGATGCTGCATTCTCAGGCAGGGGAGAGGCTTTCATTAGGTTTCCTAAATTAGTCTGTTCGTAAACGTAAGAATCTGCCTCTTCATTCTTAAGAAGAAACGGGCCGAAGTTCTGATAAGAGACTAAAAATGAATCAATTAAAGCATTGTGAACCCAAGCAGCCATCTCTGGGTTTCCAGCTGAGTATTTCTCTCCACGGCTTGAAGTGCCAACAACTGGACGGTGAGCTGAAGATACCATTTTGATTGATTTTTCAACTTCAGGCATTGCGCCAAACGCAGTAGCTGTTACATAAGAAGCAGTTCTAGAGAGTCTTCCTAGGGGATCATCTCGGTAGGTTGAGTGATTTGCAACTCCAGCAGCTACCTCAGGATGGGCTGCTTGGATTAGAAGCGCTCTTATTCCACCTATAAAAGAAGAAACATCGCCCATTATTTTCCAAGTGATTGACTCGGGTCCAAAAAGTCCGGGATCATCTGGGTATTGGAAAGTTTCTTCCAATGGGTCTGGCGCATGGCTAAAAAGTCCCACTGTGGTTTCAGTCAGACGAGCTTTCCAACCCGAGGATTCAGAGTTTTTGATCTTAGATGATTTATTGTTTTTAATTTCAAAAGTCCCCACATCAATATTTTGCCGACTTAAAAAGGTAATCGGTCATTTTGTGACAAGCGTCAAGATTAATTACTTATGCTTTTCTTTTCGTTTAGTTCATTTTGTTCTACNCATTCAGAACAAATNCCAGTTGGTTGAGCNGAAGCNCCTGCCCTNTCACAAACAAGACTGGTAAGCCTAAGAGAAACTATTTGNCTGCATCGCACACAAAGTCCTTTTTCAGTCATTTAAGCTCCTCACCTTTGAGTGCTCAGTAAACACGCGCGAATAAATCTCAAATTCGTAGGTGTTTAGACGACATGCCTTACAATCATTTTACAAAACAATCTTNGGTACTTCGGGGATAGTGGAAAACCCTTTATCAGATAAGAAAATTCGCGGATTAACACCCATCAACTGTNTCAGGTCGTGGAGGTGGAGGGATCCCATTTTGATCTTCTGTTATTAGAAGGAATTCGATTCTCCTATTTGCAGCCTTGCCAGCTTTGCTCAGATTGTCAGCGATCGGATCCGTATGACCCATTCCAGTAGAGGTCAGTCTTTCGGCTTCGATTCCGCGGGCAAGTAATTGCGCCCTAACGGCTTCCGCACGTCTTTGAGAAAGTATCAGATTATCACCTGGNCATTTTTCGTCACTGTCTGTGTGCCCCAGTATTTGAACTCTTATTTCTTTTTCATTGGATAAGAAATAAGCGAGTCTTTCCAGAGTCGGTATTGATTCAAGAGTTAAAACATCACCCCCTGATTCGAATTGAATACCAGAAGAGGCCCCAGCGGCACTTAGTCGTGTTTGCAGAAGNAGATCTGTCTGGCTGGCCGGNAGGTTTGGAGTAGTAGTGGTGGTCACTTGATCAACAATTACGGGTACTTCCAACATGTTTTCAACGCTTATAACGCCAGCCTGCGCCTGTGCTACTCGCGTGGCTGCTTCTTTCAATTCCTGGGTCGCTACTATTCCTTCGAGTACGGCTGTTGAATTGATTATTTGTATTTCCACACTTGGCAATCCGGATCTAACCATTGCTTCCTGAACTGACGCTGTAAGCCCTTGTTCCTCATCTATTTTTTCCGAATCGCTGCTTTGCCCTATAGCGACAATTATCAGAAAAGAAAAGAGTATTAGAGCAATCAGTACNTTTCGTTTAGTAAACAATGATGAAGGGAATCCATTTCCGGGTTTCCCAAAAGACTGTCTGCCTGATCCAAGAGGAGTTATTGGCACACCTGACCGCATCCCTGAATTACTTCTCCAACTTGTCATCAGATTATTTCCTGACTTTCACCTTTTAGTTCTCTTCTAAGAAGTCTAAAAGTTAAAGGAATGTTCAACTATCCGAATTCAGATACCTGAAATTTTTGAGACTACACGTTCACCAAATTCTGCTAATTGTTCTTCTGTGTTATTCAAAAACATAACTGACGGGACAATAACTCTGGTTACTCCCTCAGATTTCAGTTTTTCTGCAGCTCCAATCGGATCAGCACCCATTATCTCATTGTCACCCCAGATGACTTCTATCTCTTTAGGATCACGCCCATTTTTTTCGGCAGATTCATTCATTAGGCCTAGCATGTGTTTCAAATCGCCTTTTCCTGGAAAAAAGCCATTACCTATTCGTCCAGCGCGCTTTGCGGCAGCATCGCTATGACCACCGATTGTTATAGGTACAGAACCGTTTAAAGGTTTTGGATTAGAAGAAATGTTTTCGAATGAAACAAATTCACCATCAAACGAGACTTCATTTCCGCTCCAGAGTTTTCGCATTACCGCAACATACTCATCAGTTCTTGCACCTCTGCGCTCCCAAGGGATTCCCAGAGCATCAAATTCTTCTTTAAGCCANCCGACTCCAATCCCAAGTTCAACCCTGCCACCACTAAGAGAATCTAAAGTTCCTAGTTGTTTTGCTAACACTAAAGGGTTTCGTTCGGGAAGAATAAGAATTCCAGTGCCGAGCCTTATGGAAGACGTATTAGCAGCTAGCCATGTAAGCCATATAAGAGGATCCGTTAGATCTGTATCAGGTGCCATCATCATTTGGCCGCTGGCATCATATGGGTATTTCGACTCGTAATTGGAAGGGTAGATGACATGTTCAACAGTCCAAAGAGACTCAACTCCCGCTTTTTCTGCAGCTTGGGCAAACTGAATACTTCCCTCTGGGGTACCGAAATTTAAGATATTTGCGAATGCAATTCCAACCTTCATTTTTTTCCTTTCTTAGCTAATACATATTGCCTAGAAATTGTCTTAGATGCGAGTTGGGTAACAAAGGTCTAGAATCTGATTCAGGCGTAGAAATAGATTTTCTAACTCCGGAGGACTAAATGGCCATAACTGAAAAGGAAAGTAAAGCTTCCAAAACGGAGATTCCAATGATCATCAGCGTCGATGATCACCTTGTTGAGCCACCACATCTCTGGCAAACGTGGCTTCCGAATAAATTTAAGGAAAAAGGACCTAGAGTTGAACGCCGTCGCTTAGGTGAAATGCTTTGGGTCGGTGGATCTAAAATGTACGAGTACGAGTTAGATGCTCCAGATGCCCCTTGGTGTGATATTTGGTTCTATGAAGGTCTTGTGTATCCAAATAAGAGACATGTAGCCGCAGTCGGTTTTACGCGTGAAGAAATGACGATGTCGCCTATTACTTATGACGAAATGCGACCTGGTTGCTATGAACCCAAAGCTCGTGTTCAAGACATGATTTCAAACCATGTTGAAGCATCACTCTCTTTTCCGACTATGCCGCGTTTCTGCGGTCAAACTTTTGCAGAGGCAGAAGATCGTGAACTTGCTTTGGCTTGTGTGAAGGCATACAACGATTTTATGGTTGAAGAATGGTGTGGCGACTCCAACGGTGCACTTCTGCCTTTGATAATTATTCCTCTTTGGGATGCTGACTTAGCCGCTGCAGAAGTTAGAAGAAATGCTGAACGTGGATGTAGAGCAGTTTGTTTTTCAGAAATACCTCCAAATTTAGGTCTGCCATCTATACACACAGGATATTGGGATCCTTTTTTTCAAGCATGCCAAGATACCGAGACAGTTGTTTGTATGCATATTGGTTCGTCCTCAAAAATGCCCGCTGCTTCTCCCGATGCTCCTCCGGCGGTTGCAGCATCTTTGAGTTTTAATAATGCAATAGCTTCGCTAAGCGATTTTTTGTTTTCAGGCGTTCTTGTACGTTTTCCAACATTGACTCTGGCATACAGCGAAGGTCAGATCGGATGGCTTCCTTATATTTTAGAACGAGTGGACGATGTATGGAGAGAGCATAGGGCTTGGGGAGGTGTCGCTGACATCGTGCCAGAGCCGCCCTCAACCTATTATTACCGTCAGGTNTTTGGTTGTTTCTTCCGAGATAAGCACGGTCTTAATTCATTAAATGAAGTAGGAGTCGACAACATCACATTTGAAACNGATTACCCGCATACTGATACCACTTGGCCCGACACCAAGGAAGTTGCTGAAGAGATGATGGGGCACTTGCCTCAAGATGTTGTTTGGAAGATTGTTAGAGGCAATGCGGCGCGAATGTTGGGAATTAAAATAGAGAATCAGCCAAAATTTTCCTAACGGCTATTCTTATTCAAATTTTTTTTCTAAAATTCTATTATGGACCGACTATCTGAAATCCTTCTTGAGGAAGATTGTGCTGAAGGTTTGTGGTCATCTGTTGAATCAGGTGAAATGGACGACATTATTCCAGAGTTGTCGAGGTTGGAAATGGAGCAGGACCCCATACATAAACACAAAGATGTTCTGGCGCATACGATCGCTGTGGTCAATAAAACAAAACCTGACATAGTTATCCGCTTGGCAGCTCTTTTCCATGACATTGGNAANCCCGACACGAGATCTTTTTCGCATGGGGGNGTTACTTTCAGACATCATGAAGAAGTAGGAGCACGGATTGCTCGCAAAAGACTTAAAGCTCTTGATTTTCCAGANGAGATAGTNCAACANGTAAGTGAACTNGTNAGACTCTCTGGAAGGTTTAAAGGCTACGCAGATGGATGGTCAGATTCAGCTGTGCGTAGATATGCAAGAGATGCAGGTCCCCTATTAGGGAAGTTAAATCATTTAATCCGTTGTGATTGCACCACGCGAAATCGTGTCAAAGAAGAAGGTATTCAAGCAGCAATGGATGATTTGGAAATACGAATCAAAGACCTGGCCGAAGAAGAGAGAGTCAAGTCAGAACGCCCGGGTTTAGACGGTGATGAGATAATGGAGCATTTAGGCTTAGCGCCGGGAAGAGAAGTAGGTCAAGCTCTGAAGTTTCTCTTGGAGTTAAAGCGCGAAGAGGGAGATCTCGAGAAAGAAGAACTGAAACAACGTTTGAATAGTTGGTGGTCGAAAAAAAGCTAGTGGAGAGGTTCACTCAGTATCAGATGAGANTATTTCGTTGACAATCCATTCAGCTACTTCTAAAAGTCCTTGTTCTGTTAGGTGAACGCCATCATCTCGTATTTGTTTTTCTCTACTGCTGCCGACTTCGCCAATAAATTCCTTATACGGGGCAATGGTTACGTAATCAAGATCTGAAACCGCTTCTGTTACCAAGTGATTTAGAGCGTCGATACGATCAGGGTGATTCTGAGGTTTTATTTCTCGACGTAAGTGGGCTCCTTCCAGCCAGTAAACGTGAGCGCCTGTTGATCCGAGAGTTTCACTACCAATTCGATATTCCGAAGCTATGTAATCATCGTATGCATCGGTTCCAACCCAAACCCATTTTTCGCCCAAAGATGGAATTAGTCGATCGGTCACATCCCAAGGCGTAATGTGGCCAATTACTACATCAGGCTGAAAAACCTCAACTGCGGTAGGCCATGAAACCACCTCACTATTTAGCATTTCATGTGAAGGTACTGGGTCATTCCAAGCGGAACACAGATCTCCTACAGGGCCTTCTATTCCTTCAGGAATGCGTTTCTGTCCGTAGCGGCCTACAACGCATCCAAGATGAGCTTCGTTCATGACAACGATTTCACCCGGGTTTTCTAGCCCCCAACCACAAAGAGCTTCGGCAATTTGTACAGATACCGAGTCGCCAACAACAAGAATTCTTGTTCTTNCATCANTTGGNGGTGGTATTAATCCTTGTTTTATACATATACCGCCTGCAGCCGAGAAGTCTTCACTTGCATCAGCTGGNCGCGTATTGACCCAAAGAAGGCCAAACAAGATAGCTGCAATTCCTATAGAAGCAGCGACTGTCCCAGACAGNGCTGTGACNGGTTTTTTCGTTAAAGGAAAACGACGTTTTTGGAAAGGGCTTTCTATTAGGTGAAAGCTTAGGGAAGCTAAAAATCCTGTGATCAACAAGTGGCATAAAAGAAGAGGAACTCCCTCAATTTCATCTACTCCTGGAAGCAAGCGGGAAAGTCTGTTNCCTGTTAAAAGCATATAAACAGGCCAGTGATANAGNTAGAGGCCGTAACTTATNCGNCCCAGATANCTGAGTGGNGTNGATTCCATNAAGCGATGNAAAGGNCTCCANTGAGCTGAAACNGTCAAACCATAAATNATNAGNGCACTCATAACAGCAATNAGAAGGAANCCTCCGCGNTCGAACATCCANTCATTCTCTTGAGAAACAAAAAGCACNGCCCANAGGTGAAATGCGGTNGCTGGNTATGCNAGCAGGGCGATTAGTTTNGTGGCTCTTCTCNGATTTTGGTGGTCCTANNTGTCTTGCNANTANNGCCAAGATNATTCCNACGAAAAGAGCTTGNGCTCTAGTGTCTGTACCGAAATANACGCGAGANGGNTCTGTNCCNGGNTNGTGNAGNAANGCCATCCANNAAGCNGAAGCTATAGCNCCNGCNATAGCAANCCANAAGAGCANNTTTTCACTTTTTTTNAGAATCCCTAAACCAACGATNATGAANAGNGGAGCNAAAATATAGAACTGNTCTTCNATNGAAAANGACCANATGTGTTTNANNGGAGANGGGGTTCTGTANTGTTCGAAGTAAGAAATATCTGCNGCTATNTCATGCCAGTTNGCNCTGTANGTTANTGCAGAAACGATCGCTCCGGTCCAACGNCTTACNTGATCTGNATGTCCGAAAANAANCAAATAAGCAGTTAGNCCTACGAGTGCTACAAGNAAAGCAGGAAGCANTCTTCTAGCTCNTCTTCCTGCGTANCCTTTNANATCTATTTTNCCNGCCTGATCCCANTCTTTTAGAGCNATAGTNACNATAAGAAAACTTGANANTACAAAAAACAAGTCAAGNGANAGAATNCCCCCTGGAACGATTGAAGGNCCACCNGGNACATTNTCAGGTCGAGCATGATAAAGAAGAGGNCCCAGAATCACCCATAGACCACGNGCNCCATCAAGACCAGGCATATGCCTNATTTTTGGCCTTGGTGAATCAGNCATTCTGATAGANATNCCANAGTTTTGGGAGNGTNGNNANACTTTNAGNTAATGGNGTCATTTAGCAGTCNGCTGGNATTGGGTTTGTGACNGTGTGNGTTCCNGAGCGTAAGACAATACCTGATAAAGATTCTGTAGGTTTCCCATCATTNATGNTAAGAANCCCGTTTACGAAAACTTTNTCNATNCCTTCAGCNCCNCCATAAAGNCGNGGGCTTTCNCCAGGTAGNTCGTTTAATACTNTTAGTTCTTGTGAATTGATTTGNTCAGGATNGAANATNACTAAATCAGCACAAAAACCTTTTTCGATTCNACCCCTGTTAACTAAACCAAAAAATTTAGCCGGAACATCAGTCATATGCTCGATAGCTTTTTCAATGGTTGTGAGCTTTCTTCCACTAAGGCAGTCGCGGATCCATTCTGTTGGATAAGAAGCACCAGCCATTCGATCTAGATGAGCTCCAGCGTCCGAACCACCGATCATTACCTCTTCATGATCCCAAATAGTTTGTCGCATCAGCCAACTAGCAGGATCATCATCAGTAGGCCCGGGCCAAAGAACTGTTTTGAGATCGTCGGCCAAAACTATGTCGAGAAGAGTATAAAAGTCACGCTGCCCGCGCTCTCTAGCGATGTCAGAAACCAGTTTTCCGTCAAGTCCTTTATTTTCGTCAGAAAAAGTTTCCCCTATACGATATTTGCCCCAACCGGTAAGTCTTGAGAAAACTCCTGCTTCTGGGGAAGCCGCCTTTTCTTCAAGTAGTTTCCTTACGGAAGAATCAGCTAGTTTCTGTTTTTTCTCACCTTCTGGCAAGGTCATTATCTCTTCCCAACCAGGGAGTTTGTAAAGAGCACAGTATGAATGAAAATGCATAGTCATCCCAACCAGAATCGGCATAGTGAGCGCCATTGCTCTGCCGCCTTTTTCGGCTACGCGTTCACATGCACTTATTTGATTTCTATAGTCATCCGGACGAGCAGAGTCGACAGTCAGAACATTCCAATTTAGAGGACGTCTAGCTCGCAGCGACATCTGGGTCATAAGGTCTACCTCTTCATCCGAAAAGCCATTAAGACACCCATCTGCTACCCATTCAAGTGTTGTTCCGGGATACTTCTCACAAACCTCTGCTAGTGCTAAAACCTCTTCCACAGATGCAACTCTTGAAGGAACAGGTAAGCCATCACCATCTGTGTGAGTGAATGAACGGCTAGTCGAAAAACCCAAACCACCTGCTTCAAGAGCTTCACCAAGAAGTTGTTGCATTTTCGCAATCTCGTCAACTGTAGCTTCACGTTTTACAGCATCTTCCTTCATAACGGTTCTTCGAAGAGCGCAATGACCTACCATCGCAGCGACATTTACTCCTACTCTTCCATCTAATCTTCCCAGATAATCTTCGAAAGAATTCCATTCCCAGTCGACACCTAAGCGAAGAGCTTCAGCAGACATGCCCTCTACCTGAACCAGCATCGCTCCAAGGTATTCAGCATCAGAAGGGTCCGATATTGGAGCAATTGAAAAACCACAGTTCCCCATTACGACACTAGTAACCCCATGAAGATTAGATGGGGAAGCATAAGGATCCCAGAAAAGCTGAGCGTCATAATGAGTGTGTGGATCAATAAAACCCGGACAAACGATCATATTTTCGGCATTAATAATTTCTTTAGCTTCGCTCTCACCAAAGCTGCCGATATCAGAAATCTTCCCGCCCAGTAACGCTATATCAGTCTTTTTCCCAGGTGAACCAGTCCCATCAATCACAGTCCCGTTTTTAATTATTAAATCGAACATAAGAAAAGGTTACTTCCGAGATCATGCAGTCGCATTTTGTGAATATATATATCTTCTAAAACCCCATTAGCAAAATTTATTTTTGTGGGTTAAATATCTATATATGAGTAAACGCGTAGATGACTTATTAGAGAAGTTAACCCTTGAAGAAAAAGCTACTTTGATGTCTGGCAAAGGAGCTTGGGATGTTTTACCTGTAGAACGTCTAGAAATACCTTCGCTTAAAGTAACGGATGGACCGGCCGGTGCGAGAGGGGCAGGCCTTCTAGGATCAGGTACACCAGCTTTGTGTATTCCTTGCGGCTCAGCTTTGGGAGCGACTTGGAATCCGAAGATAATCAATGAATTAGGAAAAGCGTTGGCTCGCGAAACCCGTGCAAGAGGTTCTCACGTACTTCTAGCTCCAACCGTCAACATTCACCGGACACCACTTGGAGGCCGAAATTTTGAGTGCTATTCGGAAGACCCTTTTCTGACTTCGAGCATCGCTGTTCAATTTGTGAAAGGAGTTCAGTCTGGTGGGGTAGGGACAACAACTAAACACTTTGTTGCTAACGATTCTGAATTTGAAAGAAACACAATAGATTCTGTTGTGCCTGAAAGAGCATTGCGAGAAATCTACCTAGCTCCATTCGAAGCCGTAGTAAAAGAAGCCCAAGCATGGGGAATAATGGCGGCATACAACCGTTTGGCAGGTGTTTACGCATGTGAGAATGAAAACATTCTTACTAAAATTCTGAGAGAGGAATGGGGTTTCGATGGGGTAGTTGTCAGTGATTGGTTTGCTACGAGGTCGACTGCAAACTCTGTTAACGCCGGACTTGATTTAGAAATGCCGGGCCCCGTCGAGTATTACGGGGAGAAAATAGTTCAACTCGTGAACAACGGGGAAATCAAAGAAAAGACAGTAGATTCTTCGGTTCGTAGGCTACTTCTTTTACTGGAAAGAACGGGTGCATTTGAAGACCCACTTCAAATTCCCGAAAAAGAACTTGAAAATCCAGATGACCAGATTTTGGTTCAACAAGCTGCGTCTGAATCAATGGTTTTGCTGAAAAATGACGGGCTATTGCCCTTGAATGAAGAGAACATAAAAAACATTGCTTTAATTGGACCGAATGCAGCAACGGCGATGATCATGGGTGGCGGCTCGGCTCAGCTCGTACCTCAATATGTTGTGTCACCATTAGAAGCTTTTAAAAACAGATTCGAACATTGCGAAGTCGTTTATGAACCCGGCACAGTTTCAGATAGAACCAGTAGGCCCATACCGAGGAGAATTCTGACAACTGAAAGTGGTGAACAAGGTTTTTCGNTCGAATACTTTAATGGTTTAAACTGTGCNGGAAATTCAGTTGCGTCATCTTCAAAACCTGATGGCCGCCTACTACATTTTGAGACAATAGAAGGTGTTGACGATATTTCCAATTTTAGCTTCCGAGCNAAATCACATCTGACACCTGATCAAGACGGTACCCATACCTTGACTCTGATACAGGCAGGAAAAGCGAGAATAATAGTCAACGGTAAAACACTTATTGACGGAATAAATGACCCGATTCCTTCTGGAGAAGCTTTTTTTGGTCTTGGAAGCCAAGAAGTATCAGTTCCTCTAAAGCTCAANAGCGAAGAAACCGTTGAGCTAGTAGTTGAATATTCAAGCGAAGGAAGTGTTTCGCTGTGTGGAGCTCAAGTTGGATTAAGGGCGCCTGAAAATGAAGATATTTTAGAAAGAGCCGTAGCGGTTGCTGAAGAAGCGGATGTAGTCGTGATGATTGTTGGCACAGATGAAGAATGGGAAACAGAAGGACGTGACAGAGAGAACATGGACCTTCCAGGCAATCAGGCAGAATTAATCCGTCAAGTATCAGCTTGCAATCCTAAAACTCTCGTCGTAGTGAACTCAGGTTCGCCAGTAGCAATGAACTGGGTTGATGAAGTAAACGCAGTTCTTGTCAGCTGGTTTGGAGGACAAGGAATGTCAGATGCCCTGGTAGACGTTGTGCTTGGTTGCTCTGAACCCAGCGGAAGACTTCCAACAACTTTCCCAAAACGCTTAGAAGACACACCGGCGTTTACCAGTTACCCAGGTGAAAATAGTCAAGTGCTTTATGCCGAAGGAGTTTTTGTCGGTTACCGATGGTATGACACTCGTGAGATCGAAGTTGCATACCCATTTGGTCATGGATTGAGCTACACCACCTTTGATTGGTCAGGGCCAAATCTCAAAAAAATGCCTTCTCGTCAAGAATTACTTGAAGGAGAGACAGTAGATCTAACAATTTCTGTCACGAACACTGGAAATNGAGCAGGAACTGAAGTTGTCCAGTGCTACATAGAACATGTCTCCCCAGTGTTAGCAAGACCAAAAAAAGAGCTCAAAGGTTTTGAAAAAATCTATTTGCAACCNGGCGAAACTAAAGAAGTTGAAATTAACTTAGGAAACCGAGCTTTTGCCTACTGGGATCCTGCGGATCCAGGATGGCCCGAGCGTTCAAAACGTGTTCCNGTAGCGGCTGGAGGCAGAAAATCGGGTCCGGGACATCGAGACGTAGCAGGTTGGTACACAGATCCAGGNCTGTANAAGGCGCANTTGGGTGCCTCTTCTAGGGATTTAAAAGCTGAAATTAACCTAAATATCAACGAAAAATAAAAATTTTTATAAAAGTTGCAGATATATGACAAATTTTCCCGCTATTGCCTAAAAGCTTTTGTTTGTCTTACACTTCTTTTTACCTGAATGTTTTAACATTCGTTTCGTTTACTAATGGAGGGGATTTCTTTTATGGGAATGCTTATTAGGCGTCGGGGCTGGCGGATTTTGTCTGCTGTTTTGGCGCTTGGATTGATTGCCGGGGCCTGTGGGTCTGACGGTGATGATGGTGCGAGTAGTTCGGCTAGCAGTTCTGCTGCTGTTGCTACTACTGCTGCGCCTGCGGCTACAACTGCCGCTCCAGCAACTACTGCTGCACCTGCTGACGATGATCACGATCACCTACCCGGTGAGGGTGTCTCGTTGACTATGTGTCGTGCTGACTGGGCTTCTGGTTATATCCAGGCCGAGATTGTGCGTCAGATTTTGCAGACTGCTGGTTTTGAGGTTTCTGATCCGGCTGAGATAGAGCTTGGACCATCGAATGCATTCACAGCTATGGCTGAGGGTTCATGCGATTTCTGGGCTAACTCTTGGTATCCGGGTCACTTCTCATGGTTTGAGAATCAATTGTCCGATGGATCGCTTGTTGCTGATCACGTAGAAGCTGTTCCTGGTTTGTTCCAGGATTCTGGTGTTCAGGGATTCTTGGTTACTAAGTCATGGGCTGAAGAGAACAATGTTTCAACCATTGATCAGATAAATAGTGATGAGGCTTTATGGTCACAGTTGGATTCTGATGGTAACGGTAAGGGAGAGATCCTTGGTTGCCCAGAGAACTGGACTTG
>PATJ01000041.1 GCA_002713545.1 Acidimicrobiaceae bacterium | reverse complement strand
AGAAGGGATGCGACATTATGATCAGCTTCGATCCAGATATTTCCACCATCTCCACCATCTCCTCCATCTGGCCCACCACGAGAGACATGCGCTTCACGTCGAAATGAAACAACACCTGCACCGCCATCACCAGTACAGACATTAATACCGCACTCATCAACAAAACTTGACATTTATATCTCCCAGAAGAGAGTAATGAAAACCTACGGACTATTCAAAAAGCTAGTAAAGAAAAGCTTGCCTGTAAAAATATTTAGTATTTAAGACTAGTCACCAAGAACGTCTATTAGCTTACGACCTCTACGAAAGCCGAACTTCACAACGCCATCTGCAGTAGCAAAAAGAGTGTCGTCAGCTCCTTTTCCGACGTTGTGTCCAGGGTGGAATTTTGTTCCTCTTTGACGAATTAAGATACTTCCGGCTTGTACTTTTCCACCATCAAAAACCTTTACACCTAATCTTTGTGCATTCGAATCCCGGCCATTTCGCGTTGACCCACCACCTTTGGTTTTCGACATTCAACTAGCCTTTCTTTATTCCTGTAATCTCTATTTCAGCAAGCTTTTGCCTGTGACCCCAGCGACGACGCTGATTGCTTTTGTTTTTGTATGTAAAAGCTCTAATTTTGGGCCCCTTAGCATCTGCTACTATGCGAGCAGTAACTTTTGACCCACTTAAAGATTCTGGTGTAGCTAAGACACTGTCTCCATCTACAAGCATCACTGGTTTTAATTCGACATCGGAATTTATTTCGCCGAGTCGTTCCACCAACAAGCGTTGTCCCTGCTCTACTCGGTACTGTTTTCCACCGGTACTTATTACTGCATACATCACATTAAGGTTAGCCGAATAGAGACAGGTAAACACCGCCTATTGCTAATTGCTAGCGGTGTTTACCCCCATCAGAAGCTGAAACAAGCTTTTCATCTAATACAAATCCGCGACCTGAACAATCCTCACACTCATCTGTAAAAGATTCGATCAAACCTTCACCAATTCTTTTTCTTGTCATTTCAACTAAACCTAATTCAGAAATGTCGAATACCTGCGTTCGCGTCTTATCCCGTAACAAAGCTTCTCTGAGGGAATTAGCGACTATTTCACGATTCTTTTGAATCTCCATGTCAATAAAATCTATAACAATTATTCCGCCTATGTCTCTCAATCTCAATTGATGGGCTATCTCTTCTGCAGCTTCGAGATTGTTGGCCAAAACTGTTTCTTCAAGACTTGAAGAACCAACATTTTTTCCAGTATTAACATCAACTACTGTTAGAGCTTCTGTGCTCTCAATAATAAGAGAACCTCCTGAGGGGAGCCAGACTTTTCTGTCTAGGCTCTTCATCAGCTGTTCGTGTACGTGATGCCTCTCAAACAAAGAAAGCTTTTCTTCGCTTTTATCGTAGAAAGAGACCCTGTCTGCTATAGCAGGTGCAACACTTTCGGCATAGTTCTTGACTTTTTCGAACAATTCTCGATCATCAATTAAAACACCGCGAAAGTCTTTGTTGAATTCTTCACGAATATAACGGAAAACTAATTCAGGTTCACGATAAAGAAGTGAGGGCACTTTTGCTTTTTTAGCAAATGAGTTAATATCCTCCCACTGCTCAATTAGCCTTACCAAGTCTAAAGAAATCTCTTCTTCGGTGACTCCTTCTGCTGCGGTTCTAACAATAATTCCGTGTTCAGTCGGTTTTATTCGATCAAGGATGGAACGTAAACGACGTCTTTCAGAATCAGGAAGGCGTTTTGAGATGCCAAAAGTTTTACTTTCTGGTATCAAAACTACAAATCGTCCCGCAAGAGACACCTCTTGACTCAGGCGTGCCCCTTTATGAGCGATAGGGTTTTTTGTTACTTGCGCAATTATTTTCTGATTAAGTTTTAGTGCTTCTTCTATTTTTACAGAAGAGGGCTCCTCAACATCCTGATCATCAAACTGCAAGTCCCCTCGGTACAAAACAGCATTTTTAGGTGTTCCAATATCTACGAAAGCTGCCTCCATGCCTGGTAAAACGTTCTGAACCTTTCCGAGGTAAACATTTCCATGAATCTCACTCCAATCATTTGCTGGATGCGATACATAGTGCTCGATTAACGCTCTTCCTTCTAATACTGCTATTTGTGTCACTCCTTCTGATGCACTTACACACATTAGATAGCGCCCTATAGGTTTTCCACGCCGCTCTCTTCCGCGACGGTGACGCAGCGAACCTTCATCTAGATCTAGTGGGGAGTGCCCGCCGATTCCCTCGACATGCTCTAATTTAGAAGGAGAGAAAGGCTTCGTATTTTTCCGCTTTCGCTCTCGCTTTTGACTTTTTGATTTTTGTTGACTTTCGGAAGATTTTTTCCTGTTCTCCTGAGTAGGTGCAGGTTTACTGTCTCCAATTTTTGGCTTGTTATCTTCTTTTTTTCTCGAAGAAAGCCTGTCTTCTTTTTTCTTCTTTTCGTTGGACATTTATTTTTTCCCTTCTAATCACGCCAAAACCTCAGCAGGCGCGGCAGGGTGAAGCTCAATTGATAATGGTTCAATTCTTTGATTTCCCTGCAAAGTTAATTGTTCTTTTCGTAGAACACGTATTGTTCTAAGTTCTGAGTTGATTCTTTTCAATAGATCTGTTGGCCGTAGCACACGTGGCTTAGTACCTAATTCCGTAAGTATTGTAACTCCATCTATGTGCTCTTCAGTGATATCCATAGAGTGCACTTGCGACCTAACATCCTCTACTAATATTTTTCCTTTTCTTTCACGCTCAATAATCAGAGAATCACTGGAAAAAAGGTTTTCTCTAATCTCTTTAAATTCTTCAAAGTTCACACCCGAAACTCGCACTTTCCAAAGACAAGCATCAACTAACTCCTGCAAGGAATCTCCTGAAGTTGCGACAATTCCTACTGCTAAAGAATCCATTCCAGCAGGTAAAGCTCTGTTTATATTTTCCTGAATAATTCTCTCATCGAAGCCATCCATAAAAAAATCTTCACCAAGATATATATCTACGTACTCCGCTTCAGATTCAAATCCGGTCGGTAAGGCTAAACCGAATGAAATTCGTGGATGGGGCGAGAAACCCTGAGAATACAAAACAGGAATACTTGCCTTTCNGAGACTTCGTTCCCAAATTCTTGCAACATCACGATGACCAATAAAACGTATTTTTCCTAACTTCGTGTAGCGAACTCTTAAACACCTCATTCGTTCACTCCCGATATTTGCAGANCGTTCTCTCTCAAAGGTTGAGAAATTCCAACTTTTATTTCATTTTCTTGTATGGGGGAAACTCCCGTACCTTGACTACCACCAGCAGGTGGAACTGCTGATGCTACAACATGCTCTATTCCATAGCCGGTGCATGCACCACAGTCATAACAAGGAGTCCATCTGCAATCTTCGAGACCCAGATTATCTAATGCGTCACGCCAATCTTGCCAAAGAAAATCTTTGTGTAGACCAGCTGATAAGTGATCCCAAGGTAAAACCTCATCNTGGTCTCTATGTCTGTAAGAGAAATCTTCTATTAATAGATCTTCTTCATCCATTGAAGTCTTCCATAGGTCTATATTGAAATGCTCACTCCACTCCTGAAAAACACCACCCTTTTCCCAAACTTTTTCCAAAACGGGTGCTAATCGCCTGTCCCCGCGAGACAAAATTCCTTCAACTACAGTTGCTCTACTGTCATGCCACTTCAGTTTTAATCCCTTAATTTTTTTGGCGGCATCCCTAAGAAGGTAAATCTTTCGTAAAAGTTCTTCTTCAGTATTTTGACCAAACCATTGAAAGGGAGTGTCAGGCTTGGGAACAAATCCACCCACTGAAACAGTCACGGATGGATTTTTATGATATTTCCGCCCAATCTCAAGAGTTTTTTCAGCTAAGCGAACTATCCCAAGAGTGTCTTCATCTGTTTCCGTAGGAAGCCCAATTANAAAGTAAAGTTTAACTCTTCGCCAACCTTGCGAATAAGCAGATTCAACGGCTCCGAAAAGATCTTCATCACTTATTAATTTATTTATTACCTGTCTCANCCTCCATGTGCCAGCTTCAGGAGCAAACGTTAATCCTGTTCTACGCGCTTGTTGCATTTGCGAAGCAGTACCAACCGTGAATGCATCAACACGCAGACTGGGCAAAGANAAGGACACAGGGCTGCAAGCATCCTGGGTCATGACTTCTGAAACAACATTTTCTATATCACTAAAATCTGCACTACTTAGAGANGTGAGAGAAACTTCGTCATAGCCAGTTCTTTCAAGCCCTTTTTTCACCATTGAAACNATTTGCTCTTGCGGTCTTTCTCGCACTGGTCGAGTNATCATTCCAGCTTGGCAAAATCTGCATCCTCTTGTACAGCCACGNAATATCTCGACATTAAGTCGATCGTGTACAACCTCNGTGAGAGGCACTAATTGATTTTTAGGGTACGGCCAAGCAGCGAGGTCAGAAATTGTTCTTTTCTCTACTATGTCTGGCGTGTTTATTTCTGGTTTGGGAGATATGGAAACAAGCCTTCCATTTGAAAAAATAGCTTCGTATAGCGAAGGAACATAAACACCGGGCAATTCAGCNAGTTTTTTCAGNAAGTCGTTTCTGTCTAATTCTTNCTGTGGTTTGGATTTCCATTGCGANAAAATTTCACTTATCTCGCCTACAACTTCTTCACCATCTCCAAGTACAGCAAGGTCAATAAAGTCAGCAAAAGGTTCTGGATTGTAGGTGCAATGACCGCCCGCTATGACAATTGGATGCCCTTCATTTCGATCTCTTGAGTAGAGGGGGACATTGGACAAATCCAAACATTCCAATAGGTTTGTATAAACCAATTCTGCGGAAAGATTGAAAGCCAAAATGTCGAACTCTTCAGCAGGACGATGAGTGTCAACCGAGAAAAGTGGGATATTTCGCTTCCTCATTTCACGAGACATATCGACCCAAGGTGCATACGAACGCTCTGCGGCTGAATCATCGCGTTCGTTTAATATTTCATAAAGAATCTGTAAACCTTGATTAGGTAAGCCGATCTCGTAAGTATCTGGATAGATAAGAAGCCATGAAGCTTTTTCGGGGGAATACTCAGGAGTTATCATCCCGTCTTCCCCACCTATATATCTTGCAGGTTTCTCTATCTCATCTAAAAACTCTTCGAGCTCAGCCCATAGCGAACTCATGGGTTAATCGTAGCGTCTCCTTTTTAAGATTAATTAATCAAGGCTTAATTTGATCTCTCATGACGCCTCATGTGAACGCTTTCCACCAAGCCCAGCCCCAAAAAGGTTGTAACAATAGATGATCCACCATAACTAATTAGAGGCAACGGAATTCCGGTAATTGGCATTATTCCAGTTGACATTCCGACACTCTGAAAGGTCTGAAAAAGAATCATGGAAAAAATCCCGACAGAAATTAGTAATCCAAAAGCATCTTCAGCCAATCGTCCGATTCGCCAAATCCTGAATAATAAAAGCCCTATTAAAGTTAAAATGAAAACGCTTCCAAGAAACCCCGTTTCCTCTGCAATTACGGTAAATATAAAGTCTGTTTGCTGTTCAGGTACTAAATCAGACTTGTTTTGTGTTCCTTCAAACAATCCACTCCCCGTGATTCCACCGTTTCCAATCGCAATTTGTGCTTGCTCAAGGTTGTAACTCGCGGCGGTGGACTGATCGTCATTTACGAATACCAGTAATCGTGAAACTTGATATTCCTCAAGAGTTTCAGATTCAAATACAGCTATTACTCCTGTCAAGAGAATCAAAAAAAGTATGAATAAGTACCGCCCTTGAACTCCCGCTGCAACAACCATGCCAGCTGTTATTGCGCCATAAACTAAAATTGTTCCTAAATCAGGCTGGGCGAGTATGGCTACAACTGGTAATACAACAGCAATAAGTGTGAATGCCAATCTTTTTTTGCTTATTACCTCATCCCCACTAAGTAAGAATGCAAGGACCACCACGATTCCAATTTTGCAGTATTCGGAAGGTTGGAAATGATAAATTCCAAATTCATACCAGCCTTTGGTTCCTTTTTTTTCAACACCTAAAAATAAAACCGAAAAAAGAAGTCCGAGAATCACTAAATATATTAAGGGAACAAGCTGTCGCAGTCTTTTGTGACCAACCGCTATTACAATCACCATGCCTACAATTCCTAGCAAAAGAAAAATTGCCTGTCTTTGGACATACAAAGCGTCAGTTTTGACTGCAATCTCAAAGGGTTTTTTAGTCGCCGAATAAATCATCAACAACCCGACTCCACTTAGAAATAAAGCAAGTAGTGGGATGGAAAAATCAATGTGGCGTAAAAGTTTNCTTCTTCCAAAATTTGGAGTTCTAATATCAACCATCTCGGCTACTCAATCCTCGGGGATAAATTCAACTGTTCAATGGGTGATAAAAGAGATTCAATTACCTGATTGCAATCGATTTCGACTCCACGAACTTTAACAGTTCCATCTGGGCTCAAAGCAGGACCAAAGATCTCTGCTTCAGATTCGCTAAAACTTTCTAAATTTTTTAACGAATCACTTTCACGCCATTGATACCAGTCGATGCATAGTGGCAACGAAGCCGAAACCGCATAACGGTTTTCGGTCGTCAACGCTTCTGGGACTGAATCGTTGACTACTTTTTGCAAAACTCTTGCAGTCATCGGCGCTGCAACAGCACTACCGAAGCCAGCTTCTTCTAACATCGCCACCATCACGTAATCGGGGTCTTGTGCTGGAGTGATAGCTGCAAATAAAGACGAGTCAGCTTTTCCTCTAACTTCAGCTGTTCCGGTCTTTCCCGCTGTTGGAAAGTTTTCTAGAGGAAAAAATGCGCCATCTGTAGCGACCGAATTAAACGCCCAATAAGCCGTTCCCTCTAAGTCCCCTGTCACACCAATAAGTCCTCTTATTACTCTGTTCCTGAAATCTTGATCGATTTCAATCTCTTTTTTAATTCTTTTGCCGAACTCCTTAAGGATTTCNCCATTTCTGTCAAATACAGATGAAACGATATTTGGAGCAACATTTACTCCNCCATTCGCNAATGTTGCNTATGCATTTGCCAATTGTAGGGGTGTTACAAGAACGTCTCCTTGGCCTACAGAAATGTTTACATTGTCTCCCGGATACCATTTACCGTTNGGGAAAATTNCCGGATTNTCTTCATGACGCTTTTTACGTTTCTCGGGAGTTGGGATATATCCATCCTGTTCAAAAGGGAGCTGAACTCCAGTCTGCATTCCCAACCCATACAAAGACGCTGCATTTTGAATAGCGTTGTCGGGATGTTTTGGATTTATATAAATGGACTCTCCAATTGTGTAATAATAGACGTCACTTGAAACTGTAAGACTCTTAACCAGATCAACATTTTCATACGGTTTACTTCCTGCATTCCTGAAAACGCATCCGCCTGCTGTTTCCAGATCTTCTGCATCAGCACGGCAACTTTGCAAAAAATATTCACCAGGATCATCTAAAGGTTGATCTGCTTCTTTCACTCTTCCAGTGCCAAATACGTCGTTATGCCATGCTGCATGCGCCGTGAATACCTTAAAAGTAGAACCTGGTGCATATTCACCTTGTATAGCTCTGTTAAACATTGGCAGATCATTTGCTGGGTCATTTAGTTCATTCCAGCGAGCCACAGAATAACCCCCTATTGACTCGTTTGGATCGTAGGTAGGAAAAGATGCCATTGCTTTAACTTCTCCACTTTTAGGGGAAAGAATCACACCTGAACCTCCTGGAGCTAGAAACGGTGGAGGTTCTTTGCCATCTTCTAAGGTTTCAGGAATTTTTTCACGTGATAGATAAATGCTTCTTTCAAGTTCATTTTCAAGCAGGTTTTGCAGGTCAATGTCTATTGTCAAATGGACGTCGTTTCCAGCTATAGGAGGTTTGAAAAGGTCCGTACGTTCGCGTATCACCCTCCCTCTCCTATCAACTTCAACTATCTTTTTTCCATTCTGCCCTCTCAGGTCGTCCTCAAACATCAGCTCTATACCAGATTTACCTATCTGGTCTCTCAAGGAGTATTCTTTTCCATCTATGGGTTTCCTAATTGAGAGTTCAGAATTGGTAACTGGGCCTACCCATCCAAGAACATGGCCTGCAAGAGAACCATATAGATACGAACGGACAGAACGGTCAGCAACTTTTACACCAGGGTAGCGATTAGGTCTTTCCCCAAAATAAACAAGCAGGTCCTCAGGTACATCTACAGCGATTGGAATATCATCGTAAGGACCATAGGAGGCATTCTCTAACATTGTCTCGATGTCTGAGACTTTTATGAGTTTCCCAGAACGGTTTATTTCAATCGCTACTTCAGTTAGCATCTCATTAATTTCCTTCGGACCCATTTCTGACTCCTCTATTTCTTTTGGATTCAGCGTGACCGAAGCAACTATTCTGTTACCCACTAGTAATTTTCCAGACGAGTCATAAATCTGTCCTCTTGGGGCTTCAATATTTATCACTCGAGTAATATTTGTCGTAGCGACATCTCTAGCCTCATCCGACTTCAAGGCTTGCAGATACCAAAGTCTTGCGGTTAGCACGAGAAACATAGATAAAGCTACTACTGCTAAAACGCGCATTCGATAGCGAACTATTTCCCCTGTCAACGTCCGCCCCCCGCGAAATGAGTTTTAACTTCTCGTGGGATTCCGATCGACACTGTCCACTTCACAATACTGCTGAGTGGTTTCGAAAAAAGAGTCGTCATTACCCCAGCAACAATCGCTGTTTCAGGCAAAGAACTTGTGTTGAAAGTGCCTTCACCAAAAATATGTCCCACACCAGCAGTCAAAAGCACGCCCGTAGCAACNGCTAAAACTANTCCAAAAGCCCTAACTGTANNTTTTTCATTAATAAATCTCTCTTCAAGGTTGCTTACCGCCACAGCAATTGCNGGATAAATGAGGGCATGTATNCCTAAGGGNGANGCAACAATACAATCATTTACCAATCCGCTCCAAAAGGAAACATACGCTCCGCGAANAGGNCCTCCGTGGTAACCAGACAATACAGAAATTAACAAAAGAAGTTCTACACCCGTACCACCTANGCGTATTTCTGTAAAAATCGAAGACTGTAAAATTGCCGCACCAATAAGAAGAGTCAAAACCCTTAACCAAGTGTTCATTGCTTAATTTTCTCCTGGATTCAAAATTACATTTAGAAAACTTAGATTTTCTAACGAGGCCGATAAATCAATTTCTATGGAGCGCGCGTAGTCAGCCTCTAGGTCGGGATCGATCACTCTCCCAACCGGAATATCTTGAGGAAAGATACTTCTTCCTCCTGAGGTAACTGCAACTTCACCAATTGAGACGTCAGTATCAACGTTTANNCCTGCATCAAGAATTAAAAGGCCAGGTGAACCATTTCCTCGAGCTAATCCCTCATCTTGAGAATTAATTAGCCTCACGCCGACTCTGAAATCGGGATGCGTAGCAAGTCTTACTAGGGCAGTCGACCTGTCGACTTCAAGCAGGTAACCAACCAATCCAGCTTTTGTTATCACCCCTGCCCCTTCTTTCAGACCATTATCCGTACCTTTATTTATCTCGACAACATGGCTGTTGTAGTTCCCTCCTGGCACTCCAACAATTCTTGCAACCACGGTTTTTAACTCTAAATAATCTATGTCTACCTCACCTAAGAGTCTTTCAAGGAGTTCACGNTCGGCTTCGTTTCTTAATTCTTCTCCTCGCATTCGTGCTATTTCCACTTGCAGTCGCTCATTTTCGTCGTTTACGTTTTCGTAATCGAAAATTCCGTTCCAAACTGTCTGGAACGGATCAGTTGCTCTGTCAATAACTTTTCGAAATGGACTAATCACATCNCGAAAACCTTGCTGAAAATCGTCNACAGGAAGAAAATCTCTAAATTGAGCNGTTAGCAAACTNAAAGCTGCCGCCATTAGGACAAGTAANACTACCCTTGGTCTTTCGCTTGACCTTTTGGCCACGAGTATTACTCCTGATTGCTGCCGAAGAAAATAGTTCCGAAACGATCAATCTCTTCTAATGCTTTTCCAGCACCTAGGACGACAGAATTCAATGGATCTGGCGCCATCAGAACTTTCATTCCAATTTCTTCGGTCAGTCTCTCAACAAACCCAACTAGTAAAGCACCACCGCCTGTTAGCATTATTCCTCTTTCCATGACATCTGCTGCCAATTCTGGTGGAGTNGAGTCCAGAGTGACTTTAATTGCATCGATTATTGCCATTAAGGGGAAAGCCATTGCTTCTCGGATTTCAGTTGTCGTGAAACTCACTGTTCTCGGCAATCCAGTCGCTAGGTCACTTGCATTTACTTCAGCTACTAGTTCTTTNTCTAGAGGGTAAGCAGAACCAAGTTTCATTTTAATATTTTCAGCCGTTCTGACNCCTACGGCTACACCATGTTCTTGTTTTAAATGTTGAATGATTGCTTCGTCAAGCTCATTTCCAGCAATTCGTATTGATTGATTAGAAACAATACCTCCCAATGAGATCATTGCGACTTCTGTGGTACCACCACCGATATCGACAACCATGCTGCCTGTTGGTTCCGCAATAGGCAGACCAGCTCCAATAGCTGCTGCCATGGGTTCTTCAATTATGTAAGCGGGGGATCTTGCCCCGGCATGCTCAGCCGCTTCTTGAACCGCCCTTCTTTCAACTCCTGTAACTCCCGATGGTACACAAATAACCATTCTTGGTTTTGCCCATCTTCGACTATGAACTTGTTGAATGAAATATCGAAGCATTTTTTCACATACGTCAAAATCGGCAATTACTCCATCTTCCAACGGGCGGATTGCCTGTATATGCCCCGGGGTGCGACCTATCATTCTTTTCGCGTCTGCGCCAACCGATAGAACGGTTCCATCACGAATATCTATAGCCACAACAGAAGGATGATCGAGAACAATTCCATCCCCACGNACGTANACAAGTGTGTTAGCTGTACCCAAATCAACTGCTATATCGCGACCACCAAAAAAAGTACTACTAGTCACCTGCTCGATTTGAGTATTCATTGCCATTTACTTTCTGATTTCGTAGTCAGCGGAAACTTTAAAGTTGTATTCTTAATACTTACAGTTAAGTACATAACTGTTCCTAGACGTTAGCCGAACTAAAAGGTTTTTACCACTCTGAGCGCACATCTGACCACCCAGAGCGTAATTCATAACTCTGGAAAAAAAATGCCGATTTCACGTNCTGCAGACTCTTCAGAATCTGAACCGTGTATAAGGTTTTCAGGCATTTCAGTGCCTAAATCACCCCTAATGGTTCCTGCCGCTGCCTGAGCAGGATCCGTGGCTCCCATCAACTCTCGGGCAACAGCAAAGGCTTCTCCTTCACCTTCCAAGACCATAAGCATTGCGGGTGACCTAGACATAAAAGTTACCAGTTCATCGTAAAAAGGTTTCCCGACATGCTCTTCATAATGTCTTGAAAGAAGCTCAGGATTTAAATTCCGCAACTCAGCGGCGACGATAGTCAAGTTTGCTTCTTCAAGTCGTCGAATTATCTCGCCAACTAACTTTCTTTCCACAGCGTCCGGTTTACACATTACAAAAGTTCTACTCATGAGAACATGCTACGCCTTTAAATAAACTTAGATGCAGTATTTAAATTTCAGAGCTTNTTGAATTTGATTTCTCCACGGCATGTCGAACTTCAAAAATATTATAGAAGGAACCNGCAGCAACTATTAAGTCCTCTTCGTTGCATATTCTTAACGCTTGCAAAGTTGCTTCATGGGGATTCTCTGCCCTCTCCACTTCCAGTCCAAGTCTCAATGCAACCTCTTCTAGCACGCGAGCATCGACTGCTCTTGGAGAGGGTGCTGTGCAAACAATGATGAGNTCAGGGGAAATGGCCTTAAGTTCTTTCAATATTTCTTCTGGGGAATGAGGTTCCAGTATTCCCAAGATCAAGATTCTTCGACTCTCAGGGAAAACCTCGTTTACGGTCNCTGCTAGATGNATTGCTGAATCCTGATTGTGTGCTCCGTCCACTAAAACTACGGGGCGACGCGAAATAACTTCTAAACGCCCAGGAATTGACAACTGTCCAAAAGCATCCTCGATGACTTCTTCTGGAATTGAACCCTCCAGGAAAACTTCAGCAGTGGCTAAAGACAATGCGGCATTTTGAGCTTGACGTTTTCCGTATAAAGGCAAAAAAACTTCTTCGTACTGCCCGAAAACCCCTTTTACATTTAAAACTTGACCNCCAACAGCGGGAATAGATTCTTCAAGTAGAAAATCTTTTCCATACTGAAACACCGGTGCTGGGTTTTCCGCTAGAAACAGGTCGAGTACATCCTCTTCTGGATTGCCGAGAAGCAAGGGTTTACCTTCAACGATTATTCCAGCTTTTTCTGCTGCAATTTCCCTTCTCCAACCCTCTGAACCGTCAGTATGATCTTTCCCGATATTTGTAACAACAGCAATTTCTCCTTCGAGGACATTGGTCGCATCAAAGCGTCCAAGTATTCCCACTTCAACAACAGCTGCGTCAACTGCCTCATTGCTAAATAGTAAAATCGCTGCTGCAGTCAGAAGTTCAAAGTAACTTGGCTCCAGGTCACTGCTCCCCACATATTGAGAAACGTCAAATATTACTTCTGCAAACATCTCTTCCGTTATCTTGGAACCCGCTAAAGTGAATCTCTCTCTAATACTGTCAACATGGGGACTCATATAAGAGCCGACCCTAAGTCCATTTGAGGAGAGGACAGACTCGGTCATACTCACAACCGAGCCTTTTCCATTAGTCCCAGTTACGTGTATAGCTTTTAAATCTTTGTGGGGCTCCCCCATGCATGTAACCAGTTCCGACATCGCAGCTAAGCTCAAACCGTGAATACGTCCCGCAGTGGCCTCTCGATTTATAAAGCGGTCTAGGAACTGCAGAGCTTCTCTAAAATCCATATCAATCTAGGATATTGTTAGTGAACTTAAGAAGCGGCCCGGTCTGTGTGATCTTCGTCTCTTAATTCAATTTTAGGAAGACCACGCTGAAGGACCGTTTCGGCATCCACAACAACACGGCCTGCGGTATTATCACTGGGCAATTCATACATGGGGTCCAGTAAAACTTCTTCTAGGATCGCCCTTAAACCTCGAGCACCAGTCCCTCTCTCGAGAGCTTGCTCTGAAATGGCATTTAAAGCTTCTTCAGTTACATCAAGTTCAATATCTTCAAACTCGAAAATTTTCTCATACTGCTTTATTAAAGCATTTCTGGGTTCGGTCAATATCTTTTTTAAGGCTTCCACATCAAGTTGGGAAACTGTAGCAACTACAGGTAATCGTCCGATGAATTCAGGTATCAAACCAAATTTGACTAGATCTTCAGGTAAAACTCCAGAAAAAAGTGTTCCTAAATCTTTCTCTTGAGCGGAACGTATATCAGCCCCAAAACCGACACCTGAACCCCCAAGACGGGTCTCTATTGTTTCTTCAAGTCCCGCAAATGCGCCCCCGCAGATAAACAAAATATTAGTTGTGTCAATCTGAAGAAACTCTTGATGCGGGTGCTTTCTGCCACCTTGTGGGGGAACAGCAGCTTTAGTGCCTTCTAAAATCTTTAAAAGTGCTTGTTGAACTCCCTCACCTGAAACATCTCTTGTTATTGATGGGTTTTCACTCTTTCTAGCCACTTTGTCGACTTCATCTATATAAATTATTCCGGTTTCAGCTTTCTTAATATCGTAATCAGCAGCCTGTATAAGTTTAAGAAGAATATTCTCTACATCTTCTCCCACATAGCCAGCTTCAGTTAAAGCTGTGGCATCCGCTATAGCGAACGGCACGTTTAGCATCCTTGCGAGAGTTTGGGCCATTAAGGTTTTACCGCACCCTGTAGGCCCTATAAGAAGAATGTTTGATTTCGCAACCTCTACATCATCCACCGAAAGGCTCGCAGCTTTTATTCTCTTATAGTGATTGTAAACAGCTACGGAAAGTATTTTTTTGGCCTGAGCTTGACCAACAATATATTCATCAAGAAAAGAAAATACTTCACGCGGTTTTGGCAGCTCCGTCAGAGTGAACTCGGAAGTTTCTGAAAGCTCTTCTTCTATTATTTCATTGCAAAGATCAATACATTCGTCGCATATGTAAACACCAGGACCAGCTATTAATTTCTTTACCTGCTTTTGCGTTTTACCACAAAATGAGCACTTGAGGAGTTCTCCGCCTTCTCCAAACTTAGCCATATTAAATCGCCCTTCCCTGTACTCTCTCGTTTACTATCATGACCAGATTAGGTGACTGCCGAAATAGGCCCGCTATTGTCCGCCAAATCTCTTGAATCGATCACTTCATCAATTATTCCATATTCCACTGCCTCGGATGCAGTCATTACAAAATCACGGTCAGTATCATCATGAATCTTTTCAGTTGACTGACCAGTGTGCTTAGCTAGAANTTCCTCTAACTGAACTTTTAATCTTTGGATTTCTNGCGAAGCTAGCTCTATATCNGACACCTGTCCTTCAGCNCCGGCGTAAGGCTGGTGGATNAGAACTCGTGCATGNGGAAGAGCGAGNCTCTTACCTTTGGATCCTGCCGCAAGCAATACCGCAGCTGCGGAAGCTGCCTGTCCGAAACAAATTGTCGTTATGTCAGGCTTTATATATTGCATGGTGTCGTAAATTGCGAACAGGGCATTAATATCGCCGCCAGGGGAATTTATGTAAAGACTTATNTCACGGTCTGGATTCTCCGACTCAAGATGTAAGAGTTGCGCAGAAACCAAATTTGCTACCGCGTCATCTATAGGTGTGCCTAAGAAAATAATGTTTTCTTTTAAAAGCCGCGAATAAAGATCGAAAGCCCTTTCCCCACGATTTGTCTGCTCAACAACCGTTGGAACTAAATAATTACTAATGCTTAAGTCAGCAAGAGTCATGATTAATCATCTCCATTATTGTTTTCTTGGTCGACAATTTGATCATCTATCAAATCATCTTCGCTCAGATCGTCCGCACTTACATCTTCATTTTCGCTTATTTTTGAGGTCATGTCAGGGATATCTGGTTCTTTGATTTCCAAAATAGAAGAATCTACCCGATTTCCTTCCTCGTCTATAAGTTCAACTCGGTCAAAAACCCACTGTAAAGCAGCCTCTTTTGCTATGTCTGCGCGNACGTCAATCAGTCTTCCAGACTGTTTAAGAGCATCATGAAGCTCGTCAGCTTTCATCTGCATTTGTGCGGCCATATTTCCTAAATAATTTTCAAAGGTTTCTTCTTCCTCATCTAAATATTCGACATGAGCAACTGCGCGTAAACCTAAATCAATACGAGCTGAAACCTCGGCTGTCTCACGAAAATCTTCTCTTATTGTTTCGATTTCGCCGCCTGTGACTTCCAGATATTTATTAAGTTCAAGACCTTGCGAATTAAGTCGCATTTCTAAATCTCTAATCCTTCGATCAATCTCAGTTTCAATTAATTCACCGGGGAGTTCCATTTCGACTAAATCACCTATTGCTTTAGCAACTAGGTCCCGAGCCAACATGCCCACCTGTTCAAATTTTGTTTCATTCATTCGGTGTCGAAGATCAATTAACAACTCATCGGCTGTCTCAAATTCGGACACCTGAGAAGCAAAATCGTTATCCACTTCAGGCAAAATGCGGAGCTGCACTTGCCCCACTTTGATACTTATTAAGAATACATCCTCTTCTTCAGTTGGGGGTTTTGCTTCAAATTCAAGATGGTCCCCCCTTGAGCTACCGGTCAAGTATTCATCTACTTCAGGAAGAATTGCTCCACTCCCCACTTCATAAAGGTATTCGGTTGCACTGAGGCCAGCTACCGCCTCACCATTCTGTTCACCCTCTATGTCGATTGTGACAAGATCGCCCACTTCAGCTGGTTTTTCAGCTTCTTCAAGTGTCGCTAAATGTTTTCTCATCGAATCCAACTGGGTTTGGAACTCCTCTTCAGTTACTTCTGGAGATGGAACTTCTATTTCCAAAGAGCCGTGACCGTTTATAGAAGGTTTAGGTCGGATTGGGACAGTTGCCTCGAACGTTACGGAACCCTGACTTATATCACTTGTGATTTCTATTTCCGGAGGACCTATTGCATCCACTTCATTCTCAATCAAAGCTCTTCCGTAGTAGGTGGGCAATGAGTGTTCAAGTGCATCTTGCCTACCGGCGGCTGGTCCTAATCGTGCCTCGATCACTTTCCTTGGTATTTTCCCAGGCCTGAACCCGGGGAGTTTAATATTTTTCGACATTCGTTTTAAAGCTTCACCAACTTCAAGGTCGAATTCTTCATCTTCTATTACGACACTTAACTTAACTTTGTCGTCGTCTTGGGTTGTTATTTTTGAATCCACAGACATCGGAGTGTATCGCCACACTCACTTCTATAAACATCATGATTCTCTCTAATTTGCATCTCAGAGCAGACTCTGACCGCTACCATCGATACTGACTGCGGGTGTAGTTCAACGGCTAGAACCTCAGCCTTCCAAGCTGATGATGGGAGTTCGATTCTCCTCACCCGCTCAAAACCGCAACAAACAANACCCNTCGCGTCCTAATTCAAAGNCTGTGACATGTGTCAAGACGTGACGGAAGTCAACAANAAACAAAACATAACTCACTTTCGAATNGTTACTGTTTGATAGGAACACTTTTTAAGTGTTCCTTTCGATAAAAATGTCGACTATTTAATTTCTTAGATTGGAGATAAATGGAATTCTTAAGTAGCAACCAACACACGTTGGTTTATAACGTTTTATCTTTTGGAACAGCCGTAATGTTTGGTGCTTTTGTTTATTTTCTGACACAGATTAAAAGTGTTAGAGAAGAGTACCGATCTGGAGTAGCTGTCTCAGCCGTAGTAGTTGGAATAGCGGGATACCACTACTATCGCATATGGTCTGGATTCTCAGTTGGAGAAATGAATGAGGGCTACCGTTATGCTGACTGGCTTATAACGGTCCCACTTCTTATCGTGGAATTACTGATAGTCCTAGGAGTAGCGTCAGCACTCCGAAAAAACCTTATGTGGAAACTGGTTCCTGCAAGTATTTTGATGATCGGCTTGGGTTACCCGGGTGAAATTTCGAACAGCACGGGCACGAAATGGGTTTTTTGGATCATGGCAATAATACCTTTTGTCTACATTCTCTATGTTCTATACGGACAACTTCAAGAAGCAGAAAAAAGAGAAACAGGAGCTGTTGCCACCTCGATTAAAAACGCCACATTAGTTTTGCTATCTACTTGGTGTGTATATCCAATCGCTTATCTCTTTCCGATCTTCGATGCAGAATCTGGAACTCTAGAAACTTTGAGACAAGTTGGTTACACCTTTGCAGATATAACCGCAAAAGGACTATATGGGTTAATGATTCTCAGCATTGCGAAAGCAAGAAGCACCGAGTCCAAGAGTTCTTCTTAATAAGACACAATTTATTGAAATGGGGTCGTCCCTACGGCCCCATTTCAATATTCACTTGATGCACTGATATTTAAGTTTTCTCTTCCTCCACTAAATCAACATCGTTCTATACATGCATAACCACTTAATGCAATATGCAAATTCAAAATTAGACGTTCTATGTTGAAAAATTTTTTGGTTTTTTTACCCTTACCCCTCTAGCATCGGCCTTGTGTTAATTGCTCAAATTTCCGATCTCCACATTCGTGACCATTTAGGATTGTTTGGCGAACTCGTGGATTCTTCAGAAACTCTGAAAAAAACAATCGAGCTATTAAATAGTCTCGACCCTCAACCAGATGTAGTTCTTATGACGGGTGATTTAACTGATGACGGAACTAAGGAACAGTATTCCCAGTTGCTCGAGATTCTCTCTTCTTTAGACACTCCATATTTACCTCTTCCTGGCAATCATGACGATTACACAGAGTTCCTTAATGCCTTTTCCTCAAAACTTCCTGTCGACATACCGGGGAATCACTGCAGTTACGTAATCGATGAATTTCCAGTGAGACTCATCGCTCTAGACACTTCCCTACCAGGACAGCATGACGCTCTTTTCAGCGAAGAACATGACCTATGGCTTTCGAACGTACTCTCACAAGAGAGAGACAAAGCAACACTCATTTTTACTCACTTCCCTCCTTTTGAAACCGGTATAAATTTCATGGACCTTTCCGGCCTAAAATCTGCTGACCGTCTAGAAAATATAATCAGAAACAACCCTCAAGTTAAATTAGTAGTTGCAGGCCATTTACACAGACCAATTCAAACGTCATTCGCCTCAACTATGGTTTCTGTGTGTCCATCAACTGGCAATCAATTAAAACTTGATTTAAATCCCAAAAACGGCTCTGCAGTAGATGAACCTCCGGGCTTCCAACTACACATATGGAAAAATGACCGTTTCGTCACTCACACCGGAGTGGTATGGGAGGGGAAAGAACTTGACATGTCTCAATACGTTGCATACGTGAATGAGAAAATCTCAAAGAACGAGGGAATCAGAAAAGACTGAAATTCCGCCTTTTGAGGGCAACTTATTTGTAGAGTCAATACCTATGTCTGAGATCCAAATCACCGAACATCCGCGTCGAGATCAGGTTTTCACACCTGATGCAACAGACTTTATTGCCAATCTCGTCCGCGAGTTTCGCGACGAGCGAAACGAACTACTAGATGCGCGCAAAGTCAGACAAGCAGATTTTGAATCTGGTTTACGACCGGACTTCCCAGAGGAAACTAAATCAATTCGCGAGGACAACTGGCAAGTATCTCCCCCTCCCGAAGAAATAGCGGACCGTCGAGTTGAGATCACAGGACCAACGGAACGCAAGATGATGATCAACGCTCTCAATTCAGGAGCACGAGTGTTCATGGCGGATTGTGAAGACTCTTCGACCCCGACTTGGGAAAATGTTCTAGAAGGACAAATAAACATACGCGATGCTTTCCGTCGTGAACTCGCTCTTGAAACAGGAGAAAAGAAATACCGACTTAACGAAGAAATAGCAACGCTGTTTATAAGACCTAGAGGATGGCACCTTTCTGAGAAAAACGTTGTAATAGACGGCTTAGCAGCACCTGCAAGTTTGATTGATTTCGGACTAGTAATATTCCACAATGCACAAAGTGTGATCCAAAAAGGAAACGGACCCTACTTCTACCTGCCTAAACTTGAAAGTTACAAAGAAGCTCGTCTGTGGAACAAAGTTTTTTGCTATGCCCAGGAAACTCTAGGCATACCACACGGGTCCATTCGGGCAACCGTACTAATCGAAACAATTCTCGCCGCTTTCGAAATGGATGAAATACTTTATGAACTTAAAGATCATTCTGCGGGTCTAAATGCAGGAAGATGGGACTACATTTTCAGCGTTGCCAAAAAATTCTCCTCGGACCCTGCTTTTGTTTTACCAGACCGTTCCGATGTCACCATGACAGTTCCTTTCATGCGCGCTTACACAGAGCTGATGGTTGCAACATGCCACAAAAGAGGAGCACATGCAATTGGTGGCATGAGCGCCTTCATACCAAACCGTAGAGACCCCGAGGTGACAGAGGAAGCTCTTGAAAAAGTTGCAGCCGATAAAAGTCGTGAAGCGACAGACGGCTGTGATGGAACATGGGTCGCACACCCTGATCTAGTGGAAATCGCAATTGAAGAGTTTAATAAGGTTCTTCAAAACAAACCAAATCAAATCGACCGTCTCAGAGAAGATGTTTCCGTATCCGCCCAAGACCTACTTTCAATAGACCAAACGGGCGGGGCGATAACGCTCGAGGGTCTACGGATCAACGTGGAAATCGGTTTACGCTACATCGCTTCATGGTTAGCTGGTACCGGTGCTGCTGCGATTAATAACCTTATGGAGGATGCTGCCACCGCAGAAATCAGCAGAGCGCAAGTATGGCAGTGGGTTCACCACGAAAAAGATTTAGATAATGGTCAAACTGTGACTGCTGACCTAGTGAAAGACATCATTCAGCAAGAAATAGCTGCTATAGAAGAAGACATGGGAACTGACCTATTCAACACGTTCCCATTTGACCAAGCTAGAAAAGTTTTTGAAGAAGTAGCTTTAGCGGATGAATTTGTAGATTTCTTAACCCTGCCGGCTTACGAAATTATCAATTAACAGACGCAAGGTTATTAACAGAAAGGCAAGAATGAAAGAAAGTTTTAACAAGCAAGTAGAGGATCTCGAAAAAGACTGGTCTACTAACGAACGCTGGAATGGAATCAAAAGAGATTACTCGGCAGAAGACGTTGTTCGTCTAAGGGGATCAATACTACCTCACTATTCCTTAGCTGAGCATGGAGCCAAATTACTCTGGGAGCGACTAAACAGCATGGACTACGTTCATGCTTTAGGCGCTCTAACTGGCGGACAAGCAATTCAGTACGTTAAAGCAGGTCTTCCTGCAATCTATTTGTCTGGCTGGCAGGTGGCGGGTGACGCTAACCTTTCTGGGGAAATTTACCCAGATCAAAGTTTGTATCCAGTCAACTCCGTTCCTTCGGTTGTTGAGAGAATCAATAACGCTCTTAGGCGCGCTGACCAAATTGAATGGACTGAAAATAACGGTGAAGCAACTCGTGAGTGGATGGCTCCCATTGTTGCTGATGCTGAAGCTGGTTTTGGTGGAGCTTTAAATGTATTCGAGTTGACTAAAAGCATGATAGAAGCTGGTGCCGCCGGAGTTCATTTGGAAGATCAACTTTCATCTGAGAAGAAATGCGGCCACATGGGTGGCAAGGTTTTAATACCGACCCAACAACATGTTCGAACTCTCACAGCTTCGCGTTTAGCAGCAGATGTAATGGGCGTTTCAACAGTTCTGATAGCGCGAACTGATGCTCTGGGTGCGAATCTTATAACTAGTGACATAGATGATAGAGATAAAGATTTTCTTACTGGCGAACGAACCACAGAAGGCTTTTTCTCTACAGAGCCTGGAATGGCTACTCCCATAATGAGAGGGTTAGCCTACGCCCCTTATGCTGATTTGATTTGGTGCGAAACAAGCACACCAGATTTAGATGAAGCTAAAACTTTTGCTGAAGGAATCCATGCAGAATTCCCTGACAAAATGCTGGCTTACAACTGCTCACCTTCATTCAACTGGCGATCACATCTAGATGATGAAACAATCGCTAAATTTCAAAAAGAGCTTGGCGCTATGGGTTATAAATTCATATTTATTACTCTTGCCGGATGGCATGCCTTAAATGCTTCTGCCTTTGATCTTGCTGTTGGGTACGAAGACAGCGATATGAGCGCTTATGTTGACCTACAGGACCGTGAATTTGAAATGGAATCTGATGGCTACTCTGCGACGCGCCATCAACGTGAAGTAGGTGCTGGTTACTTCGATGACGTTTCAACGGTTATAACTGGTGGCTCGGGCTCGACTCTGGCACTATCAGGTTCAACAGAAGAAGAACAATTCTGATCAGAAGTTGGATTCAAACTAGAATTTAAACTAGATAAATAAAGCATGCAATCGTTTTCAAAACCATTTTTCCGATACTTGTTAACGATTCTTTCCGCTGTTTTCTCCGTTTCCCTTATTGGTGTTGTTTCTGCTTCTAGTTCAACTGCCTCTCTAGGAGCTGTAGTTGAAAATGGTGTAGTTTTTCCAATTGTTCAAAACACTGAATTAGGACGCATAGTAACGACCCCTTGCAACACAGAAATTATTCACAATGGGAAACAACTCCTAGAATCAGTTGACATTGTCCTAGATCCAGGTCACGGGGGGCCAGAAACTGGCTCCGTGGGAGCTAATGGACTTGTTGAAAGAGACTTAAATCTCACAGTCACACTTCTGGTCGAAAAAGAACTTCTATCTCTTGGGTACACGGTTGCACTCACACGCAATACTGATCTTCATATGCCTATTCGTCAAAGGACTGCAATAGCTAACGCTCTTTCTCCTAAAGCGTTTGTTTCAATTCACCATAATGGAGGCGCTGTGAGAAGATCTGATGTTCCCGGTACGGAAACTTTCCATCAAGTGAACAATTCAGAATCACAACGTTTAGCTGGTTTGCTATTTGAAGAAGTTTTTGAATCATTAAACGACTATTGGGTTCCTTGGGTTAACACTGTTCACAATGGCGCATCTTCAAGGCTTTCTGAACCAGGTCGTGATGCTTATGGCATACTTCGAAACACTCCTAACATTCCCAGCGCCATAGTCGAAGCGGTATACCTTTCAAATCCCCCTGAAGCTGACCTCATGTTGCTACCTGAAGTTCAGCAGGTTGAAGCAGAGGCCATAACAAGAGCCATCCACCGCTTCATTTCAACTTCAGACCCCGGTTCTGGTTTCAAACCTTCTTTCATTGACGGCGCTATGACAGGAACCGGAAGTGCCAGAGGTTGTGTTGATCTTGAATATGAAAAAGATTTGAGAGTAACTGCTGCTTACAGCAACGATGAATTCGAATCACTAACCACTGCAGCCAAAAAGGCTGGCATGAGCGTCGATGAATTTCAATTGTTTGGAGTACACGCTTTAGATCTTTTTCTAAAAGTAGATTCAGACAGTGACTCTTCCGGAGAGACAATTCCCGCTCCTGTTGTATCTGGATCCAACGTTTCGAATGTCAATTGGTCCGCAGAAAGTCAGGTTGCTCTTGCGAGGGTTGGTGAAGCTTACGGATTTACGTCTTCAGAAGTTCAGAAACTTGGGGCAACTTTAATGGTATTTCTAACTAGCTTGGGATAATTAATATTTAGTTAAAATCTGGAGGCTTGCGGTCAGCTTTTAAATTTGATCGNCGTTTTTTAACTTCCAGTCTTCTTTCGTTNGAGCTCCGACTTGGTTTCGTTGGTTTTCTTTTTTTCTCTACGTGGAGNGCCGAAATAAGAATTTTTTCTATTCTCTGCAGTGCTCTATTTCTATTCCTGTTTTGCGAGCGAGTTGAATCCTCGACGACTCTGACCGTGGCGCCAAGTTTTCTTATGAGAAGACTTTTTGTTTGATCGTCAATTTCGGTTAATTGAGCTAAAACTAGTTCCGCTTCAACACGCGTATTTGACTTGTTTGCATGCTGGCCGCCTGGTCCCCCTGAAGGGTTAAAACGCCAAATAATTTCTGATACCGGGATGCGAAGATTAGGTTTTATGAAAAGGTAACGATCTTTCCCAAAGGACATGCTTTTAGATTAGAAGTTCTATGAGGGGTGCGGAGGGATCCGTGGTTAGCACCCCCGGCAGGATTCGAACCTGCGGCCAGCGGAATAGAAGTCCGATGCTCTGTCCAGACTGAGCTACGGGGGCTATTATTTATTCGTTTTAAAGACTATCGTCACCTTGAACGGTGCTGAGTTAGTTTTGTTTTGATCTCTTATTTTTTTCTAAAACGGTCCGGAGATACNTCTTCATGTTTTAATCCTGTTTTATCAAAATGTTCCGAGGGGCTTCCCACTGTCAACAGGTCAGCTAAAAGTCGGCCAGCTCCGGGCGATGTCATTATTCCTGTTCCGCCTTGTCCCACACACCAAAAAAAAGAACGGTCATCAGNATCAGGCCCGATGACCATCGATCTGTCCGGAGCAAAGGTTCGGAGACCTGTCCAAGCCGTTTGGACACTTCGAATATTTAAAGTTGTTGCTGCATTAATACGTTCTATTGCCAATGCGACATCAGCTTCATCGTGTTTCGCGTCACAGGGTTCTGAAGGGTTTTCTTCAGCTAATGAACAAAGGAGTTGTTGNCCATCGGGTTTGCAATAAAAACGTAAATCTATGTCTGCTATCATTCCCCATTTTTTCAAGTCAGGTTCGCTGCTGTTTACGGTGAACGCTGTTCTTCTTCTTGGCTCTAAAGCAACAGGTTTAATTCCAGCACGTGATGCAACTTGATCACCCCAAGCNCCAGCAGCATTTACGACTACGTCAACTGTAATTTCTCCTGTTTTTGTTTCTAGAGACCAGGAGTCTCCACTTTTTGTCGCTGCATCAATTCTTGTTGCAGTTTTGATTTTGCCTCCGTTTTTTCGGAAATGATTCAAATAAGCTTGATGAAGACAGTGAACATCTATGTCTCCTGCTCCTTCATCCACGACAACACGATCTAGATTTTCTTCTCTAAGTGCCGGAAACCTTTTTTTAGCTTCAGATTTACTGATTTCTTTAGTCGGTATCCTCCCGGAACTGTTTTCTTCTAAAAGACGATCTACCGACGCACTCTGTTCAACAGTTGCTATATGCATAACATCGCGTGGTATCACGAAAACATTTTCTGTTAAACCTTCAGGAGGATTCAAGAGAAAATCAACGCTTGCTTTNACAATGCTTCTAGTTGATTCTGTCCCATCGTTTTCGAGCAACAAAGCAGCTGAACGTCCTGTCGTGTGGTAACCCAACTGACTTTCTGCTTCCAGGAGAATTATGTCAAGATTGCTATCNGCTTTTAGAAGATGAAACGCGGCACTAGCACCTGCTATTCCACCGCCGACAACACCTATACGTTTTCGCAAATTTCCAGTCCCTTGCCTCGAATACACATCATCCCACAAAATTCATCTAAAAAAATAGGCGGTTGAAGCTTTTAGTGGCGTATCATGGCCTCACTTGGTGACCGTAGCTCAGCTAGGTTAGAGCACCTGTTTGTGGTACAGGATGTCGGGGGTTCAAATCCCCTCGGTCACCCCAACATATTTAAATAACTGTGTTTGAATAAACGGTCTTGAGTAAGATCGTTGACTATGCGCCTCTAGCTCAATTGGCAGAGCATCGGACTCTTAATCCGCAGGTTCCGGGTTCAAGTCCCGGGGGGCGTACAAGTAATGACCTTCCATGTCGCTAGTGGTCTTCTCCAACATAGAGAGAATCCATTCCCCAGATGTAATAGGAGCGTAGTGTGGTGGATCGGTTGGTGAAGTGCAAGTGGGAATACATTCGATCAATGTGTCATATGAGGGTTGATGAAAGAAAACAATCGATAAACGATCCCCAGAGTTACCTTCAGGGGCGACCACTCGATGGTAAGTGGACTTCCAATGGTCGTTAGTCCAAGAAGCCATTAGGTCACCCAGATTGATGACGAACGCATCAGAGACAAGCGGAATGTCTTCCCATTCCCCGTCAGCTGATTCGATCTGCAATCCGGGCTCACCGTCGTGGAAAAGGATAGAAAGGCTCCCCCAGTCGGTGTGCTCACTTCGCCGAAACTGACCCTTGACTGCAGGTTGCTCAAGTTCCGGATAGTAGTTAACCGTCAAACTAGTGATGTGATCGCGAATTTTGTCGTCAAACCAGTACTCTTCGAGATTCAGAGCTAGCGCCATCAACCTCATAAGACGTGTAGCCAGATTTTCCATAACTCCGTAATATGCTTCAAAAGCGTATTTGAAACCTTCGGGTCGTTCCGGCCAAATGTTCGGAGCGAAGAAATCCTCTCGACCCTCTTGCAGACCAGACTGGAGGGCAACCTCACGGTCATCGAAGCGATTGATGGAGAACGCTTCACACAAATCTGGTGGAGTCGCAATGTCGCGCGACAATGCCAAAGTGGATGTCTGAATTGGTGTGAAACCTCGGTAAACGCCAGTACCACCTATATAACGGATCTTTTCCTCATGGGGAAGCGAGAAGAATTCACGNGATGAGGTTTCTATNCCCTTGATCACTTCATCAGACACGCCGTGACCGGTCACTACAAGAAATCCGGTATCTTCGCATGCTTGGCGGATTGTTTCCACTACCTTCTTTCGGCGCTCACCTGATTCGGAAGCGCCGCTTAGATCCACTAGCGGTATTCGCGAGGTCATACACGACCTCTAAAGTCTTTTAGAGGGTATTTAGCCGTCAGCAGTCTCAGGTCCAATGATCCCAGCAACTTCAGAAATAACGTCAGCCGGGAAGCCACTCCGTTCAGAATGCTCTTGCACGAGACTCTCATCAGCCGCCTCATAGACACAAAAGGACTTATCGGCTGTTCCATAAGAGTGTCTCCATGAGATGTCTTTACCTTCAGATCTCATCGCTTCCAAAGTTTCATTAGAGTGAGCTGCAGCTCCTTGCAATTCTTCAGGGCCCATTTCGCCCATGCCGGGCATTGACCGTTCTATTACATATAAAGGCATGGTTTACCACCTTTCAATCTGGTGACAACGAATGTCGTCACTCGCGTGAAGATATCACGTACGGAAAAGCTTTGTCCAAATGACTANATTGCAAGCAGAGCTGNTTAGAAAACAACTTTCTTTCGTTTATTCCCANATGAGAGTTTTTTTAAACCTCTTTTTGATTCAAAAACAGAAAAAATGTGTCTAAAGTCACAACATTTCATTCCNCAGTAGTGGAAATAAAACTCAAACTGTGANAAGATNGNTGTTGATCACACCTTTTNCCCGAGGTGTGATTTTTTGTTTATATAGCCACGCCCCTCCTTTAAAATGAGGGGCTTTTTTCGTGAATGACTGATTGATCGGTTGAATANACCGAGTGCATCGATGTATTCAACTAGAAAGATGCTCGCCTAACCTGGCAAGTAGGGATAAACAAACTTTCAAATCGGCTACTTCGATAAATTCATCTGGCCTGTGTGCCACGGCAATATCTCCGGGACCCCATAAGACAGAAGAGATATTAGATNCTTGGAATAGACCTGCTTCCGTTCCATAAGATACGACTTCAACTTTTAAATTATGGTTTGTTTCCTCGTNGTTGGCCAGAAGAAGCTTCATCAGATCTATAGCCTTTGANTCCGCGCTCCACTCTAAACCGTCAATTTCGCAAATAACTTCTGTTTGGATTGAAGCTTCAGGAAATACNGTTTTCATCTCATTCAGAAGCCCAGTTTCTATCGCCGCCATGTATTCCTTTACAAATACAGCATCTTCTACTTGCACTGGTCTCATTTCCCAGTCAAACCAGCAAAGATCGGCNACTACNCATCGCCCTTGTCCNCCACTAATTGTTCCCACGTTGAAAGTAGTTGCTGGTGGAATATACGGACTGGGATTAGGAGCTCTGCCCTCCATCTCATCTGTCAAACTTAGTAAAGCTGAAATCCAGCGCGTGGCATAATGAACTGCNCTCACTGCCTCTCCAGGCAGCGAGCTATGACCGTTCATTCCACTAACTGTCGTTCGGTATTCATAACAACCTTTATGANCTCCTACCATACGAAGTCCTGTTGGTTCACCGATTACGGCCNCCGAGGGTCTTATTCCCCGCTCCATTAAATCTGCTAACAAAATNGGAGCGCCGTGAAAACCATCCTCCTCATCGAATGTCAACGCAATGTGTATAGGGACTCTCAGATTGAGTGACGCATAGACTGGGGCCATGGCTAATACGCATGCCACGAAGCCTTTCATGTCAGCGGTCCCTCGGCCATAAACTCGCCCCTGACGAAGATCAGCTTTAAACGGAGGGGTGGTCCAATCCGCTGGGTTCACTGGGACGACATCGGAGTGACCTGAAAGCACTACTCCGCCTTCAACGTCAGGACCGATAGTGGCAAATAGATTGGCTTTTGTCTGAGTTTCATCATGCGTTAGAAGCACCTTTGCCCCTAAAGATTCAAGACGATTCTTCACATCATTAATAAGGTCCAAATTTGATGTAAGAGCCACCGTGTCGTAAGCGATCAAAATGTCCAGTAAATCTAAAGCTTCTTCGACCGGTACTGGCTTTACACTCCCAATCACACTCAACTCCTATAGTCACACTTAATAAGTTGATTAAGTCTCTTCAAAAGGCTAGAAATGCGTGGCGGAGTGGGAGTTTCAGAAGTTTGGTCGCTTGATTTTTTGTATACATAACCACTTTCAACAAATTTTTGAAAAGGACTGTTGAAATTACGCCACACTTTTGATTCTCAGAAACTTCTACTTCGACTCGGCTAGCTGGGAAAGATTTTCTAGGGTTTCTTCCATACTTTTAAGATTATGAGTAGCTCGATCAGCAACACCACTGACAACCCAACCGATCTTTACTTGTAGCCATGTCCTCATATCTGTCCAAGACTCAGTAACTAAACAACCGTTTTCAGTAACTTCGATCTGATATGCCCACTCGCACCATGTTTGCCCACCTACACGAAGAATGAAAGCTAATTTTTTTGTTGGTTCACATTCCGTGATTAAAACTTTCGTTGGCCATTGTCGGAAACCATTTTTGTTTTTACCTCTGAAAATAGCGCCCTCTTCAACTCCTTTTACACCTTTTTCCCATCGGCCTCCAGTGTTTTCTGGAGACAAACGTCCCATAGATTCGAGATCAGAAATAATCTCCCAAACTGCTTGTGGTGAAGCTAAAATCTCTCTGCTTGTTTCCACTCTATTTTTCATTTTAACTCCAATTATTTGTCTGCGTAAGCGGCAGGATCTACAGCTGAGGCTTCAGTTAGCTCTTCAGCTTCGGTGTTCCAGTCTTCGTATTGGATTATTTGCATCTCTTGNAAACGTTCGCGTAGCCAACCATCTCGATGGTCAAGAAGGCCTAATTTTTTACAATTTGGAACGATTTTTGAGAAGAGTAGATGTTGAAATTTTTGCTGGGAGCGNGTGTTTGACAACATNGTTTCAATTTCAGAATTGGAGACTCCGAAAGCCGGCCATAATTCTGGGTTGAGACTTCGCCTGCGCATTAGGTCACAGGCTTCATACGCGAATTCTTGACGTTCTCGTAGTTCATTTGAGGAGAGGTCTTCATAAACNTTTTGCAATGAGAGAATTCCGAATGCGACATGGCGAGCTTCGTCAGCCATTACGTAACGAAGCATCTCTTTGAGTAATGNGTCTCTTGTAGTTCCCATCATGAAACCAAAAGCTGCTAAAGCTAGACCTTCTATAACTACCTGCATTCCCAAAAACACGACATCCCAACGAGAGTCTGCTAGCACTTGATTTATCAACGTGCGTAGATTGTCNTTAATAGCGTAAGTCGTTGGCATTTTCTCATCAAGATATTTGGCAAATGCTTCAACGTGACGGGCTTCGTCNACCACTTGGGTGGCTCCATAATACTTTGCGTCTATCCATGGAACCGCTTCAACAAGACGAGCGGCAACTAGTAGTGCTCCTTGTTCTCCGTGGAGAAAATTGCTTAATGAAGTGCATTGAGAATGCACAGCAAATTCGACCCACTTATCATCTGTCCATGAANCGACTGGTGAGCGATCAATGTCAGCTAATGATCGAGCAGGAAATCCTGGTGGGACTCCTGATTCTTCTGCTTGTAGGCGAATNAGTCGTTCCGGATCCACNTCGATAGACCAATCCAGGTCATCGCTTACATTCCATTGGGCACGTTTAGCTTTCTCGTAGAGACGGTCAAGCCCTCCTCCGTCACGGTCATAGTCCCAAGTGAAAGTAGTNTCAAAATCNGCCCTAACCCGGGCGACAAGATCTTCAAAAGACTTCGCATCCATAACCGTAGCCTACTTAAAAAATCCTCTGCGGGTGGTATNCGTAAACGTCATAGTTCTGAGCTTCAAGATTAACTATTTAAAGCTCGTAAAAGACCTTCGGGGTCATTAGTGCCAACCACAAGCCTTTTGCCATTAGCTTTTCTTATTTCCACGCAACTGCGACCCCAGACACGCCATAGCCANCCACCTGAGACTCCTCTTATGCCCGTACCAACCCATCCAGAAATTTGAGTTATTTCGTGAGAGANTATTTCGCTTCTAAGTAATCGGGTTCGAGGCCACCCATACGCGAACCTGAATTCAAAATGTTCAAAAGTCACGACCGTGGTAGCTGACATGAAAGGNCGNANAAAAGCAAAGTAGATACCNAACACAGCNNCTATGAGGATCCATGAAACACCTTTTGNAGCAAAAAATCCTGCAATAACGTTNGGTCCCAAAANGAANACAACACAAACAGNAAGAAAAACNCTTNTCCAATTTTTTGAAATGGTTTGTGTGTTTTCNTAGATCACNTCTTAAAAATANCAAAAAGACTCAAAAGAAGACAGATCATCTTTCATGCTGGTAATAAAAAAACACAGTAAGTAATTATCTTAAAAATATTCTTTTTCAAGATTAGGTTGTAGTGTTCGCTAATGTTTCAAAAAGGAGTCACAGCTAAAGGT
>PATJ01000040.1 GCA_002713545.1 Acidimicrobiaceae bacterium | reverse complement strand
CATTCCACCAAGGTCAACGAATGCGCCAAAATTAACAACACTTGAGACCACACCTGATCTGACCTCACCTGATTTCAGATTTGTCAAGAAGTCTTCTCTTTCGTCTTTTTGACTTTCTTCAAGCCAAGCCCTTCTGGAGAGAACGACGTTATTCCTGTTTCTATCAAGTTCAATTATTTTTGTGTCCACAGTAGTTCCGATTAATGGTTGAAGATCTCTGACACGTCGGAGATCAACCAAAGAGGCCGGAAGAAATCCTCTGAGTCCTATATCGACGATTAGACCACCTTTGACCACTTCGATAACTGTTCCTGAAACCATTCCGTCAGCTTCTTTCACAGCTTCGATATCACCCCATGCTTTTTCATACAAAGCACGCTTTCGCGATAGAAGTAATCGACCTTCTGCATCTTCTCTTTGCAGAACTAGCGCTTCTATTTTGTCACCCATTTCCACAACTTCATTTGGATGGAGATTATTTCTTATTGAGAGCTCTTTCTGAGGTATAACTCCCTCAGATTTATAACCAATATCAAGTAAAACCTCGTCTTTATCTATTCGCACAACAGTTCCTTCGACCATCTGGCCGTTCTCAATATCAACCATCGTGGCTGTGTAGGCATCTTCTAAAGAGAGCCCTCCTAGGTCATTTGAAGTTATTTCACGAGGTTTATATTCACCTTCGTTATCGAAAGATCCCATGGGCTGGGATTCAATTAGTGGGATTGTAGAAATCGGATCGGACACGTTGTTCTCATTTTTAGCGGTTACGTAAGGGAGTTTCCCTTTCTTTTTCAAGACGGATAAAGCCTATCGGAGAGCTATGGCATCGTCACCGATTAAATCAAGTTGCTTTCTCTGCAAGTAATAAAAATTCTGGATTATTGATATCACAGGGTAAGAGCTCATAGTCGATGGGAGTAACTGACCAAACATTTTTTACTGATAACCCCGCTTTTTGGGCCATTAGTCTTAATTCCCTTGGAGTAAAACAAGTTGTCCATGTGACTGCTTCTTTTTTTTCACCCTCAGGATTCATCACTTCCGTCTCTTCTCTGTTCACTCCGCTGGACGCATTAAATTGATCCTTCTTGCTCAAATACTGAACCTGAAAGTAAGAAGAAAAAGCTGACAGGGCTAATCTTCCTCCAGGTCTTAGTGCTCGGGCCATATTTTCAAGTGCTTTGTAATCGATGTCAGGATTATCAACCAGCGACGTTGGGTCGCTTAATAAACCAAAACCTCCTTGACACATTGATATAACCGCATCAAATTCGTTTTCGAAACTCATTAAACGAACATCCTGCCGTAGGAACTTGGCTTTACTTTTCTCTTCATTAGCAAGTCTTACGAAATTTCTGGAAATGTCGACTCCTAATACGTCAATGCCCTTTTCTGCAAAAAGAATTGAGTGCCTCCCCGGCCCGCACCCCACATCCAGCAAGCGATCTCCTGGTTCAAGCTCGAGAATTTCGTACAATCTGTTAACTTCATTTTCAGTTCCGTAGGTAAATGAATAGCGAAGGTATGCACTATCTAAATAATCGGCAAGCTGCTCAAACCAGTGTGGATCATTTTCTTGATTATTCAATTTCAGCCCTTAGCTTCTGCCCAACTTTTTCCAGTTTCGATATCAACTTTTAGGTCGACAGACAACTCATAAGCATTTTCCATCTTTTTTTGGACCATCGTTTTTACGTCGTCCATCTCTCCATTAGCAACTTCCAGAATTACTTCATCGTGAACTTGTAAAACTAGGGCAGATTTATAAGATTTTTTTCGAAGCTCTTGGTCGATAGACACTAGGGCAATCTTGAAAACGTCCGCTGCTAACCCTTGTATAGGTGCGTTCATAGCTTGTCTTTCCCCCGCTTGTCTTACGTTGAAATTNTTTGAAAGAAGTTCAGGGATTTTTCGCCTTCTACCTAAAAGAGTTTCTGTGTAGCCTTTCTTTCTNGCCTTCTCTATTGATTCGTTCATGTAGTCCTTAACNCCTGGAAATGCATCAAAGAAGGCATTAAGTATTTCAGATGCTTCATCAACCGGAACGTCAAGTCTTTGCGCTAGGCCATACGCTTCCATTCCATANACAAGGCCATAGGAAACCATTTTCGCGCGATTTCTCAGAGTCGAATCGANCTCTTCGGGGTTGAGTCCCCACGTCCTGGAGGCAACTGCTGTATGTATATCTTCTCCGGCGTTAAATGCCAGTTTTAATTCCTTCTCATCAGCTAGATGAGCGATACAACGGAGCTCAATTTGATTGTAATCCGCTACAAGTAGGGAGTGCTTTGAGGCTGGTATGAAAGCTTTCCGGAAGGCTTTGCCGGCTTCAGTGCGTACGGGAATATTATGCAAATTCGGTGCGTCAGAACTCAAACGTCCAGTTCTCGTCACTGTCTGGTGAAACGTGGCGCGTATTCGATTNTCTTCGTCTACGCAAGAAAGCAAGCCTTCCCCATAAGTAGATCGAAGTTTTTCAACCTCCCGATAAGAAAGTAACTTTTCTATAATTGGATGCGAATCTTTTAATTTTTCTAAAGTTGCTGCATCAGTTGAGTAACCAGTTTTTGTTTTCTTTCCGGGTGTCAAANCTAATTTCTCAAAAAGTATTTCTCTAAGTTGTTTTGTCGAATTCACATTAAACTCTTCACCTGCAAGTTCATGAATCTCTCCCCGNAACCCCTCGCACTGACTTGTGAATTCATCTCTTAGTCTCTTTAACTCGACTACATCAACTCCAATACCGCGTGTCTCCATTTCAGCGAGGACACGCACNAGTGGAATCTCGACATTTCTGGTCAGTTCGAGCAACCCTTGTGCGCTAAGAGCTTTATTCAATGGTTCATGCAGTTCCACAATGGCTTTCGCGTTAACAATTGCCTCATGCAACTGATCGTCTTCTGAATCAAAATTGAGTTGTCCTTCTTTCTCAATCTCAGAGGGAAAGAATATTTTGGTGTGTTTAGTAAGAATTTCAGAAAGGGGTTCTGAAGAATCAGACCCTTCAAGAAGNTGCTGGGCAAGGGTGATATCNAGATTAATATTTTCGAGAAGTATTCCGTTTCTCGACAAGAGCCTGTAGCTTTTCTTACCGTCATGGACAGCAACTCCCGTACCGTTGACAGAAAGAAGTTTGTTTAATTTGGAAACTACTTGNGCGTTTTCTAATGAATTAATTGCGAACCAATAACAGTCAGTATTGTTTCCTAATGCTAAGCCAATCAAGTTTTCTTCTTGATCTGTCGATTCAGCTAGCGAAACAATATCGCTTTTAGAAAGTATTTCAATTTTTTCAAGCGCTACTTCCGCTTCTATGCAAGTTTCATATTCGAGATCNAGAACAGAGTCTTTTAAAGCTTCCTTTTCTTTTTTCTCATCAACTTCAAAGCCAACAGCATCAGANANTCGTTTTTTTAAAGTGTTTAGTTCAAGAGTGTCCAGAAAGTTATTTACTTCTGATTCATTTATTTCACTGTTATCAAGTTCTTTAAATTTGACATCTAAGGGCACATCNCGAACAAGCGTCATCAGTTCTGCATTAAGGTGCGCTAATTCTTCGTTTTCTTCGAGATTTTGTTTTAATTTTGGAGTCTGTTCAGATGCTGCGGAAAAAATTCCCTCAAGGTCCCCATAAGCATTTATAAGTTTGGCTGCCGTTTTTTCTCCAACTCCCGGAACCCCCGGAAGATTGTCTGAAGTGTCGCCGCGCANAGCAGCGTAATTAACGTAGTTTTCCGGGGTTACTCCAGTTCTTTCATGAATCCCCTTTTCGTCGTAGAGAGCGTAATCAGAAACACCTCTTTTGTTATAAAGAACTTTGATATAAGGATCCTCAACTAGTTGAAAAACGTCTCGGTCCCCTGTTACTACTACAACGTCTTCTCCAGCGTCGCGGCCCATGGTAGCTAAAGTNGCTATTACATCATCAGCTTCAAAACCTTTTACGTCTATGACCGTGTATCCAAGTAATGAAACCATCTCCTTAACTAGTGGAATTTGTTCATACAAAATATCCGGCTGTTTATCACGGTTGGCTTTGTAACTGGCATGTTTTTTATGCCGGAAAGTCTTTTCAGGTCTATCAAATGCAACAACTATTTTTTTTGGTTCTTGATCTTTAATTAAATTTACGAGCATTGAGGCGAAGCCGTATACAGCATTTGTTGTCTGGCCTTTACTAGTTACCATGTCGGGAGGTAATGCAAAAAAAGCCCTGTAGGTCAGTGAGTTTCCATCAATAATCATTAAATCGGGCATGTTTTGACACTAGTCCCAACACACTAAAAATACTTAATATTAAGGTCTNAGACCCTCTGAAATTATTTTTTCTGCTAATTCGAGCATTGTTTTTCTTTCAGACATCGCTGTTGTCTGTATAAATCTGAATGCTTCATCTTCAGTTAATGAAGCAGTTTCTATCAGTAGACCTTTAGCTTTTTCAATAACTTTTCTAGCCTTGAGACGCTCTTCAAGTGTTTTAGCTTGATCGGTCAGTTCACGCATTTCTTGATGCCGTCGGCGCGCTATTTCGATAGCAGGCACCAAGTCGCTTTGCTGGTAAGGCTTTACTAAGTATGCCAATGCCCCAGCATCTACTGCCTCGTCGATCAGTTCGCGTTGACTGAAAGCGGTNAGAATGACAACGGCTGTATCTTCTGTTGCTGCGATTTCTCTTGCTGCTTGAATTCCGTCCATACCGGGCATTTTGACATCCAATATCACGACTTCCGGTTTGTATTGACTTACAAGTTTGACCGCCTCGTCGCCTCTTCCTGTATCGGCGACCACTTCGTATCCTGCATTTTCTAATGTCTCGCGAAGATCTAAACGAATTATTGCCTCATCTTCAGCTATGACAACTCCAATTTTTTCCATCACATATTCTCTAATTTCAATTTGTCAAGCAATTCATCTTGTATATCTTCTAATCTGCGAATTTCATTTCGTTTTTCTTGACAGTAACTTTCCATATTTTCAGCCTGCCTAGCAGAATCTCTACGATCATGGTCNGAAAGTGCTGTTTCAGAGACTAAGGACCTTATGCGTGCTTCATCTGCATCATTTAGAAGACTGGCCAGTTGTTCTTCTGCAACTAAAAGATCTCCTTTTTCCTTGCTCAAACGACGCGAAACTCCCAGTAATCGCTTTTCTATGGATTTTCCAAACATCGTTATCATTCTAGAGCAGCATCTCACTCTATTTATCTAGGAAATCTCTTCTATTTAAGGCACTATTGCAGGGTGATAAAATTTTGCTCAATTTTCGTAATATGCACTATTTCGCTTTTACAAATATCATGCTCCACTGAAAGAGGTTGTGATACNCCTCGTCANGAAAGATTAGATCCTTCTTCTAGCCTCCACTTATTAGGAAACACTGAATCCAAATGGGAAACNNATCCACCCACTTCGGGACCTCACTACCCTGTTCCTCCAAAAGGCGGGAATTTTGATTACACGCTTAGCAATCTAGAACAAGTTGCTTTTCTTGAATCGGGCGGGGTCATAATTCAATACATTCCCAATGCTAAAAACTTCAACCAGAAACAACTCTCATCACTNGCGAATGACTATGTAATAGTTTCACCGAATCAAACATTGGGATCTTTCATTGTGGCAACCGCATGGACATGGAAACTTTCATGCAAAGAGTACCGTTTCGATGAGTTNGAGAAATTTATATCCGAATATANAGAGAGAGTTTCTAATACTCACGAATAAGAAGTGCAGTACCCTGGGTGGGACTTGAACCCACACGACCTTACGGTCAAAGGATTTTGAATCCTTCGCGTCTGCCAATTCCGCCACCAGGGCTAGAACCTAAGCCAACAAAAGCTGATGCNTNATGTCTAAAAGTTCTTTTATGTAGCGAACTCATTGTAACGTCTTAGCTTTTANTCGCTCATTATCACGAGATGTTATTGGGCGGGAATCGTAAAATGCGAGACTTTCCAAAAATTGAACCGAAAACAACTTGGCCATCATTGTCCAGTTGAACGCCGCCTCCAAGAGTGTTAAAGCGACTGTCACCAGTCAGCCAATAACCGAGACTTTCCCCAGTAGACCAATCGATCGCCTCTATGCTCCATTTACCTTGGCGCGTTCCGCAGGTGTAAACAACATTNCTTCCGATACTGACCTGAGGCACAGAATTAGGTGAGCTGACTTCTTTATTCACCCAAGCTTCAATAAATTCAGCTTTCTCAGGATTCCATTCGTATTTATGAAGCCCATAAGGTGTAAATAAATGGTAGTGGCCTAAGAAAAATGCCAACAATCTGCCTGCACGTTCCGGCAACCAAGAAGGAGAAAATTTCGGTTCATTATTGACAGTCATCGCCCCGTAACCTGCCACAGTAATTGATTGCTCAGTTTGAATACTACCTTTAGCTACGTCACCCATATTTGCTGGTCCTAAACCTGCAATTCTTCGCGAAGGGGCATTTGGCAATCGTTCCCAATCTTCAGGTATTAAACCCCGCCAAAAAAGTGTAATGTTCACCACGTTGTCCCCATCACCAATAACAACAAAACGATCTTTACTTGGATCATCTCCCATTAAAGATGGTGTTGTACCCGAGCCGTAGCCAGTCCCATTTCTGTATTGAGAACTCCACGCACCATCCTTTTCAGAAAANGAGAATTTTTCTCCGTTCCATACAACACGGTGNAGGTGATTTAAGGAATTTAGGTAAATACCGCCCTCTTCATCGCAACACATACTCGTCCGAATCCACCCNTAGCCGGTGTTACCTCTCTCTGCTTCCATTAATTTGCAATGCTCGGCAGCTTTTCCTTCAGCTNCAGGAATTTGTACAGCGACATAATCTTTAAAATCTCTCGACAAACTAATAAGCCAACCATGATCTGTAGATAAAACGAGACGACCATCAGGTGTCATATTTATTCCGACAAAGGAACCTTCAACTTCGTCTGGTTTACTCCAACGTGCTTTCTCNAGTAAATCTGAATGACGGCTACTGGGGTCACTTTCCCAATACGCGACCACTCCTTCTTTGCGACCCAAATACATCACATGATCTAAGTCCAGTAAAGAATAAACGCCATCAAGTCCTGTCATAAAACGNGCAGCTAATGCAATCGCACCATGAATTAGTTGCTCCTCATCAGAAAAATCATCTAAATCAGCAATACCATTCTCCCAGTCCNATTGAGTGCTGGGTAGTTCCTCCGGTCTTTCATGTGAGAGGTCAAACGTATTCAGCACTTCAAGGGTCTCGTAGTCGAGTTTTACTATTTGTTCTCGACCATTGCTCCAAATTGTTCGTTTCCCATCCGGGTACACGCCTGAAATAAGCCCCCCAAAATGCCCAGGTCCAAGCCACTTATACTGAAGATCACTTTCTGCAAGAACTTTATTACCGTCTTCAATACCGGGCAAAGGTCCAGAAAGATTAGTGCTGTCTCGCTGATCACAAAACCCATGAGCGATTGCGTATTCGCTATCAGCTAAGAAAGGATTTCTCCATCTTTCGTTGAGGGTCATAAAAGAACAGTAATGATTCCCAACCTCTAAAACAAATAACTTATATTAACCCTCATCGCAAGAGAAAATATTTTCAATAGCATGTGATCCATGTCAGCTCCGAAACTTTCATTGTTTCTTTTCACGCGACTCATTTTCGGACTAATACTTTTTGGATTCGGCTTAGCTCTGGTAGTTTTAGGAAATTTTGGTGTTTCCCCATGGGAAGTTTTTCACCAAGGAATTTCCAAACGAACTCCATTAAGCATCGGAATAACAATTATTTTTGTCGGAGTTATTATTCTCTTTTTCCTTTTCCTTTTAAAAGAACCGATGGGAATAGGCACAGTTGCAAATGTTTTAATCATTGGCCTGATTGTCGACCTTACTTTGTCAATATTCGGTGAAATCACAAACCTATTTCCACGAATCGCNGCAACTCTTTTTGGTCCTATTTTCGTCGCTTTAGGTTCTGGATTCTACATCGGAACGAGTCTAGGACCCGGACCCAGAGATGGCCTCATGACAGCTTTTAACCGCCGAGGTGTTCCAATTTGGAAAGCTAGAACTGTTATCGAGGGTTCTTGTATGATCATCGGTTTACTTCTAGGGGGAACAATCGGCTGGGGAACAGTTTGGTTTCTAATTTCAGTCGGACCATTTGTTCAATATTTTCTCAAACGGTTACAAATAAATGATTCATCTAATTAAAATGCTCCTTTGAAGAGGCGCACTAATTGAGCTCCTTTGAAGAGGCGCACTAATTGAGAAAAATTTCTGCAGCAAGATCTAAATGCTCAAGATCGCAGTCATCAAGTATTTGCAAGTAGAAACGGTCACAACCGTTTTGTTTAAAATCTTCGACTTTTCTTCTTACTTCATCCGGAGTTCCCGCTAGTCCATTCACTCGCAGTTCTTCCACCTCTCTCCCAATAGNAGAAGCTCGATTCGATAAAATTGTTTCGTTTTCTCCACAGCAAAATACCTGGGCACATGAATAGATCAGATCCTCAGGGTCTCTGTCCCATTTCGCGCACGTATCTTTAACAACGCTTACGAGAGTTGCAAAGCCTTCAGGNGACACGAAGGGCGTGTTGTACTCAGATGCATATTTCGCTACCAATGCAGGAGTTCTTCGTTTCCCTATTCCGCCCATTATGACAGGTGGACCAAATTCTTGCTTTGGTTTAGGTAATCCCATCGAATTCCGGAACTGAATTGTTTTGCCATCATAGTTGAACAATTCTCCTTCTTCTAAATTCCAAATGGCATTAAGAACTTCAAGTGATTCTTCCAAGAGGTCAAAACGCTTACCGACATCGGGAAAAGGCAAGCCNTGTGCCTTATGTTCATCTTCATACCAACCTGCCCCTAAACCTAGTTCGACCCTACCTCCACTCATTTGGTCAATTTGTGAGACGCTAATTACCAATGAACCAAGGTGACGGAAAGTAACAGGAGTTACCAAAGTGCCTAGGCGAATNGTGTTTGTATCACGCGTTAACCCAGCCAATGTTGTCCATGCATCAGTCGGACCTGGTAGGCCATCAGAATCTCCCATTTTTAGATAATGATCCGAAGTAAAAAATCCATTGAAACCAAGACTCTCTGCATGTAAAGCCAAAGCAGAAATTCGATCATACGTAGTTCCCTGCTGTGGTTCGATGAAAATCCTAAAGTCCATAATTTTATACCTTATGCATGTTTAGCAAGCTAAGAGGGAAATCTGAAAGGAATAAATTCTATAAATTCCCAGTCATAAGAAATTTCAATTTCATTTTGAAAAAATTTATGATCTACTAGGAATTACTTTAATTTAATAAGAAAGGTCAGAGATGTTTTTTTTACTACAAGAAGAAATAGATGATTTTACTACTTTTGAAAACTGGTTTACCAACGAGGCAATCCCACAAATCGAAGCCGTTGGCGGCAAATGTTTAGTCATGGGCGTCGATGCAGAAAACGAAAACATGCTTCATTTAGTAATGGAGACACCTTCAGTTGAAATAGTACAGGGATTTATGGGCTCAGAAGAATTTACAGAAGCTAGGAAAAATGCTGGAGTTCATGTCGACACCACGCACATAACTTTTCTAAAGAATTAAGGAAAAGATCATTAAGGTTTGAGAGTAGATCTCTTCAACTGAACACTCAAAATTCTAAATCAATACCTCTATTTTCTTTCCGGATAACCATCAGCAGGCAACGCTGACATGGGGCCTTGGAGAATTAAACCTCCATCAACGTACAAGATCTCACCAGTTATAAAACGTGCAGCAGAGGAGACTAGAAAAATCACTCCGTTTGCTATATCGCTAACATCTCCAATATCAGGTAATGGTTGCTCCACGAAGCCATCACCCACTCCATCTTCATAAGTCGAGTCGAAAGCATCAGTTCTGAATTGCCCCGGGGCCACGCAGTTAACACGAACTTTGGGTCCCCACTCGAACGCTAAAGTTCTACTCAGTTCCAACACGCCCGCCCGCGCGCTTGCGCTATGCGCTATTCCTGGAATGCCGCGCCCGACAGTTGCAATTATTTGACATATAGAACCCCCAGCACCTTCAAGCATTTTGTTACCAAATGCTTGCGTCATATTCCAAGTCCCATTCAAATTAAGATCTATCACACTACGCCAACCATTCGGAGTGAAATCTCTAGCCTTTTGAGGGAACTGCCCTCCAGCATTATTCACAAGAATGTCAATATTTGCGTGCCTATGAGACAATTGCTCAACTGATTCAACATCTCTAATATCAACGACGTCATAAGAGACTTCTCGCCCCGCTTCATCAGAAATCTCTTTCGCTGCGTTAATCAAAACCTCCTCTTGCCGGGAAACAATGACTACTTTTGCCCCTACTCGACTTAGTCCAAGCGCTATAGCGCGACCAAGTCCTGTAGCACCACCAGTAACGAGAGCAGTTTTTCCTACAAGTAGTTCTTCGTTATAAATCAAATCGCTTTGCATTATTTTTCTTGACTTTCCAATGTCTTCAATCACCAAATTACCAAAGCTGCCCCTAGTGCAACAAGGATAGACCCGCTCAAGGCTCTAAGCCCTAACGCCTCCCGAGCAATCAAAGTCCCAAAAATAATTGAAACTTGCCGCAAACCAGCAACTTCTCCCGCTTGAGCACGTTGAAAAGCAAACAAAATAAGCGCGTATGCAGCCCCTTGAAGGACACCAATAATGATCCCATTAAGCGCATTTTTCTTAATATTAAGAAATGAAGGCCTACGAGCCACCAACACAACGGAACTGCCTAATAAAACAAGCATTGATAAATATCCAAGCGCTCCCGTCGTATCTACTGCATGTGCATCTATCAAAGAATAACCCACACTCGACACACCTGTTATGAAGGCAAAAATGACTGCACGGTTCTGTTCAATTTTCTTAGCCACGAACGCGACTAACAGTAATCCACAGGTAAGTAGAAGAAGGCCGGTCACTGTCGTCCGTGAAGGAGTTTCATCTAAAATCACCCAACCACCGGAAGCAATAAGCAATGGTGTCACTCCTCGCGATAATGGATAAACGACACCAAGACTTCCAATCTGATAACCCATAGAGAGCATGCTTATGTAAAGAGCGTGAAACAATCCTGACAACACAGCCCAACCGATTACTTCAGTTGGAGGATCAATAATTAAAGCCGGTGAAAGCAAAATGCCAAAACTTAAGTAACTAACAACAATCGACATAGACGGATCATCTGATTTATGCAATAAAAGGTTCCAACTGGCGTGGAACAAAGCTGATACAAGAATTAGTGTTACGACAAAAATTGGCATCAAGGAACCACGGGAAGAAAATATTTAGACTCTTCAAAAATCATTTGATACTTACTCTCCCCTAAGGACTCCAATCTGAGACCATTTATAGATGAGTATTTCAGATTTCCCAGTGATTATTATCAGAATTGCGGGCTTAATAAGAAGCTAAGAGGGCTTCTTTTCAGGTTTTTTAATGTTTTCACCCGCTTTTCTAACTTATAAGGCAAAATGTCCTGTACAGAGGAGTTGAAATGATCGTCTTTACATACCCAGGTCAAGGATCACAATTTTCCGGCATGGGAGCAAGTTGGTTGGATCATCCGTCATGGGAACTAATCGAAGAAGCGTCCGATGCTACAAATGTGGATATAGCTGACTTGCTTCTTAATGCGGACGATGACTTATTGCGCGAAACACAAAATGCTCAACTCGCTACATTTGTATTAAGCATGCTCATTCTTGACGCTGTGGAACGTCTCGGTCTGGACTCCACCGGTCACGCAGGCCATAGTCTCGGCGAATACAGTGCCCTAACTGCGTCGGGTGCCCTTGACTTTTCTGATGCTGCACGACTTGTGAGTATTAGAGGAAATGCGATGAAAAAGGCTATTGAAGAAAAGCCTGGGACAATGGCCGCTGTTCTTGGTCTTGAAGATACCACTGTTGAGGATCTNTGTGCTGAGATTGCTGACGAAGTTTGGATAGCTAATTACAATTCTCCCGGTCAACTTGTTATAGCTGGTACTAATTCAGCAATTGAGAAAGCAAGTGNCCTTGCAAAGAAAATAGGNGCAAAAAAAGTTACCCAACTATCCGTATCCGGAGCATTTCATACGCCCTTGATGAACGCAGCTCGTGTTGAACTATCTGAAGCAATAGAAAATACGGACATACGACCTCCCTCTGGAATTGTGGTCGCCAATGTCGACGGAGTGGCTCATGAAAACCCAGAAACTTGGAGAGCACTTCTATCCGCTCAGTTGTGTAGTCCCGTGAGATGGACACAATCATTGACAACTCTTTTGACGATGAACTTTTCGACATTTATAGAGATAGGACCTGGAAAAGTGCTGACCGGTCTGACAAAACGTGCCNATTCAGATACGAAACGTTTAAANATCAACAAACCAAGTGATTTAGATCAGTTGCTTGATTTAATTGCCCCCACTTCCCCCACTNGTGATGAATCTGGAATAGGCCANGAAGGCGAACACCTATTCTCAACAGACAGACTCGTAGTTAGTCCATCTGCTGGAATTTTCAAACCAGTATCTAATTTAGAAATTGGTAAAAAACTTTCTAATGGCCAGCTTCTTGGACACGTCGGAAATGCTGAAATCCACTCNCCTTTTTCTGGTGAACTTATGGGATGGATTGCTTTNCCAGATGAGCGACTCACCGCCAGTCAACCTATTGCATGGCTACGTGTAACATGATCAATAGAGAGTCACAAACTNATCTTTTTCTANAAAANAAAAGGAAAATATGGAACGCGTAGTTCTTGTAACTGGTGGAAATAGAGGAATTGGTCTTGCAACTGCAAAGGCTTTTGCCTCAAAAGGCAACAAAGTGGCAATCACATACCGCGAGGCGCCACCTACTGGAATAGACGATCTTGGGATTCACGCTTTTTCATGTGACGTAACCAACCAAGAGCACATAGACAATGCCTTTAAAGAAGTTGAAGAAACTCTAGGAACAGTGGAAATTTTGGTTGCAAACGCCGGCATAACTCGCGACGCGCTTACAGCAAGAACAAGTGANGTTGACTTTTCTGAAGTTTTAGACACAAATTTAACTGGTGCCTTCAGGACAGCAAAAAACGCTTTAAGAGGCATGATGAAAAATCGATGGGGACGAATAATTTTCATTTCTTCCCTATCAGGTCGAATCGGCCAAATTGGTCAAAGTAGTTATGCTGCCTCCAAATCAGCCCTAGTAGGACTTAGCCGTTCCCTTGCTAAAGAGTACGCATCACGCAACATCACCGTTAATGTCGTTTCTCCAGGAGCTATCAAAACGGACATGCTAGAAAAATTATCAAGTGATCAATTGGCTCAATACATCGAATCAATTCCACTNGGNCGGCTNGGAGAACCTGAAGAAATTGCNGAAATTATCGCATTTTTATCCTCTGAACATGCTTCATATATCACAGGTAGCGTAATTCCAGTTGATGGCGGACTTTACATGGGATAAACCTTCTTTAATAACCTTGGTAGAAGGCAAGTAACCCTCTATTGTTGTGTGGGCAATTGAATATAAGGAGTTCAAATGAGTGACGACAATTTCGCAAGATTTCAAAAATGTGCTGTTGAAGTGCTATCAGTTGAAGAAGCACAAGTAACACCTGAAGCAAATTTTGCAGATGACCTTGATGCCGACAGTCTTGACTTAGTCGAATTAGTTATGGCGCTTGAAGAAGAGTTTAGTGTGACTGTAGAAGAAGAAGAATTGGAAGGCATCGAAACGATTCANTCGGCATTTGAATTAATTACAAGCAAACTGTAATGACCAACCGAAAGGTCGTCGTTACAGGTTTAGGTGTTGTCTCATCTTGCGGCATAGGAACTGAATCCTTTTGGGAAGGTCTTTGTGCAAGCCCATCTGCAGGTGACAGACGGGTCGAAAATTTTGATCCGACTATCTATTTCGAAAACGCAAAGGATGCCCGCCGATCAGATCGATGCACTCAATTTGCTATAGCAGCTGCTCACATGGCAATGGAGCAGACCGGTGAACTTGCAGCTGAAACAGACCGATCAGGCGTTTTCATCGGAACTGGCATCGGGGGTATAGAAACTCTGGAGGAACAGATCAATATTTTGCTAGAAAAAGGATCTCGTCGTGTTTCTCCCTTTCTTGTTCCTATGATGATGCCGAATGCTGCGACAGCAGCTGTTTCAATGAAGTATGGTTTTCAAGGCCCCGCTGAAAATACTTGTACCGCATGCGCTGCAGGGACGCACGCGATCATTAATGCTTCTCGTCTAATTACTTCCGATAGATGTGATGTTGTAATTGCAGGCGGAACAGAGGCTGCTTTCACGGGCAGTTCGATTGCGGGCTTCACGAATATGACGGCATTTTCCTCGGAGGGGAAATCTAGACCTTTTGATCGTGATCGCGATGGTTTCGTTATGGGTGAGGGGTCAGGAATACTTGTTCTTGAAGAAAAAGAAATGGCCGAAGCAAGAGGAGCAAAAATCTATGCTGAAATACTGGGTGGCGCCAGTAATGCTGATGCTCACCATATTACGGCTCCTGCCCCAGGAGGTTCGGGCGCTAAAAAGTGTATCGAACTAGCTCTAGAAGATTCCGGNGTGAAACCAAGCTCGATTGCTTACATAAACGCCCATGGAACATCAACGCCGTTAAACGACTTGGGTGAGGCTCAAGCCATAAATTCAGTTTTCGGTGACACTGGACCATTAGTCTCCTCAACTAAAGGAATTACTGGCCATACACTCGGTGCAGCGGGCGCAATTGAAGCTGTGGCTGTGATTCTCGCAATGCAAAAATCTCTGATACCACCGACTGCTGGATTNACTAACCCTGACCCAGAAATGCCGGAAATAAACCTAGTCCATGGTCAACCCGTTCCTTGGAGTCCTGCCCCATCTATTTCGAATTCTTTCGGATTTGGCGGACATAACGGTTGCCTAGTTATTGGACCCGCTTAATTTAATCAAGCTGAGCAAAAACAAACATCAAATCACAGCTGCAAGCCAGTTCACCATTAACGTGGGCTTTGCCATTGCCTTTACCACCACGCGCTGAGATTCTAGAAAGCTCTACTGAAAGATCCAATCTCTCACCCGGAGAAACCCGGCGTCGAAATCTGACTTTGTCGATACCGCCAAACAAAGGCAGTAAGCCTTCAAAATTTGAATCGGAAAGCAATGTATAAGCTCCCAATTGGGCTATTGATTCNCACATTAGAACACCTGGNAGAGTNGGAAACNCAGGAAAGTGACCTGAAAAAAAATCCTCTGATTCTTTTACTTCCCAATACGCTTCAGCGAACTTAGGAACTTCCAATTTTGTTACTTCAGTCAAGAACANAAAAGGATTCCTGTGTGGAATTACTTCTTCAGGTTTTGGCAAATTCATAACAACCTCCAAATTCAAAAGGCCTGCCGGTAAAACCAGCAGGCCCTTGAAACAATTTATAATGTAAAAAATTTACATCTACATTCCCATTGGAGGCCCACCACTCTTAGCGGCTGCCTTAAGCTTAGACCCTGCAGAAACCTTAACTGCCTTTGTAGCCGGAATACTAATAGCTTCTCCGGTTTGAGGATTTCTACCTTGTCTAGCTTTACGAACTGTCTGCTCAAATGAAATCCAGCCAGGCACTGTGACCTTCTCATTCCCCGCAGCAACTGCGTCCGCCACTACATCAAACATAGCATCCAGGCAAGCTCCAGCATCTTTGTTCGAAACTCCGGCTTTTTCAGCCATTGCTGCGATCAAATCACTCTTGTTCATCCACCGTCTCCCTTGTGTTATTTGTGCACCCACATTGGGTACACCGCCACGCGACACGTTTTCGGAGGCAAAGTCAAGCATTTAAGCCAGTTTTAAAGGGGTTTTTTTATAAAAAAGCCTTAATTTATGCTTTTTTTACCGTTTTCGTCAGAAAATTTCAAAAGTCCTGATTTTTAGCAATTCTTATCTAAAGAATTTCTAAATGTTGCAACCAATTCTCCCACCTTTTCTGGCGAAGAACCATCGATCATTTCTTGAACAACAGCTGACCCTACGATGACACCATCACTAACTTCTGAAGCCTTCACAGCTTGTTCAGGATTACCAATCCCCACGCCTACTAAAACAGGTTTCGAAGTTACTTTTTTTAAGCGAGATGCNATCTTAATTGCGCTATCAGCNAGTTCAGAACGCACTCCGGTCACTCCCAGAAGCCCAACTGCATAAACGAATCCATAACTTCTTTCGCATATTTCAGAAAGTCTCTCATCGGGTGTCGTGGGAGCAGCTAACAAAATTGTTTCAATATTTGACTTTGCGGCCGAGTCCGACCAAGCATCTAACTCTTCCAAGGGTAAATCAGGAAGTATGCAGCCAGATATTCCAGCCGAAGAAAGACCTGAAGCAAACCTTTCATGACCCATCCTGTAGGCAAGATTGTAGTAAGTCATTGCAGCAAGAGGTGCCGCAGGATTTTCTCCTCTTAAGTCATTCAGGATACTCACGGGTGTGGTGCCAGATTTCATTGAGGATTCATTAGCCAATTGGATTACGGGACCATCCATCACTGGGTCAGAGAATGGAATTCCAATTTCGACTACGTCTGCGCCGGCATCTATAACAGAATGCATCGTCTGGATCCACTCATTTCCTAATCCACCTGTTATATAAACGACTAGTGCCTTCTTTCCGGTATCTATTTTTTTTTGAAGAATCGTCTCGATCTGGAGATTCTCAGACATTCAAAATTTCCATCATCTGACCAACATCCTTATCCCCTCGACCGGAAAGATTCAATAGAACAGTTTTACCTTTTAGGTATTCACGTTCTCGCGAGATCCATGCGAGTGCATGTGCAGGTTCTAAAGCTGGGATTAGACCCTCTGTGCGACTCAACAATTGAAAAGCTTCTATCACTTCAGCATCAGNAACCGACTCNTAACGGGCTCTTCCAGTCGAAGAAAGATAACTGTGTTCAGGCCCAACGCCCGGATAATCCAATCCGGCGCTTATCGATTCTGCCTCTAAAACTTGACCAAATTCATCTTGCATCAAAAATGACTCCATCCCATGCACTACTCCCGGAACACCTCTTTCGATTGCAGCTCCACCGGCTGGCTCAACTCCAATTAGTTCCGCCTCACTATCAACAAAGCCAGAAAAAATACCAATGGCATTAGAGCCACCGCCAATGCAAGCACAAACAACATCGGGGGTAGTTCCAAGTATTTCTTCTGTTTGCATCCTTGCTTCTGTTCCGATGACCTCATGAAATGTTCTGACCATCCATGGATATGGATGCGGACCCATAACTGAACCTAAGCAATAGTAGGAGTCCTCAACAGTTGCTACCCAGTCGCGCATTGCATCATTCACTGCATCTTTTAGAGTTCTACTCCCGGATTCAACNCTTTTTACTTCCGCCCCTAACAATTTCATTCGAAAAACATTCAACTCTTGTCGTTGCACATCTACTTCACCCATGTACACGCAGCATTCCATATTTAAAAGAGCAGCTGCCGTAGCTGTAGCCACCCCGTGTTGACCGGCTCCTGTCTCCGCCACTAAACGTTTTTTTCCCATTCTCTTAGCGAGTAAAGCCTGACCCAANACATTATTNATTTTGTGGGAACCGGTATGATTNAGATCTTCCCGTTTCAGCAACAATCTGCANTTAAGTTCAGTAGAAAGATTAAAGCACTCAGTTACAGGTGAGGGTCTACCTGCATAGTCAGAAAGAAGAGAGTCTAATTCTCGGCGAAATGAGTCATCACTCCAAGCGTCAATAAAAGATTTTTCAAGTTCATTGCANGCCGGAACTAAAGTTTCTGGAATGTATCTTCCTCCAAAAGGTCCAAACCTTCCATTTTCATTGGGATTTTTTAAGCTCATACTGTCCAGTCTAGAAAAATATTATTCTGTTTTTGTTCTAATTGACTTAGCAGTTTCAATAAAAATTTTCAGGAGCTCAGGGTCTTTACGCCCGGGTTCAAATTCCACTCCAGTAGCAACATCAACGCCAAAAGGAGAGAACCTTTCAATTCCATCAAGCAAATTTTCCACGTCAAGTCCACCCGCCAAAAGTAATCTTTCATTTTTTACCNTATCTGTTGATAGNTTCCAATTGAATTTCTTTCCTTCACCAGGAGTATCCGAGTCAAGCAGTAAAAAATCCACACCAAAATCTTCAAAATTAACCAAATTTGGTGAATCAGCAGTAAGGGCTTTGATCGTAAAGGGAACGTTCTTTGCGACCAATTGACAATCTTGAAAAGTTTCATTTCCATGCATTTGTACAGCATTAAGACCGGTTGCTTCAACTATTCGCAGTATCTCTAAGGGNGTTAAATCACTAAAGATTCCAACACTCATAACTCCATTTGGCAGTTCTTTCACAACATTTTTTACAAACTCAATTTCCACCTTTCGCTTTGAGGTAGCAACGAAATTNAAGCCAAGAGCATCACAACCCAAGCCAACAGCTAAGAATGCGTCATCTCGATTAGTGATACCACAAATTTTCACAAAAATTTTCGACACTCCTGTATTACTCATAACTTTTTTCATCAAATTTATTATTAAGTTCAGAAAGTGTTTTCATCCGGTCATTTGATTTAACTAATAACTCTCCCACCAATAAGGCNGAGTATCCAACTCGCATAAGATTGCGTGCACTTTCACCTCCATCGATACCAGACTCAGCTACAGCTGTTACAGATTCAGGAATTTTTGACATTAAAGCCGTAGCTTTTAATGGATCAACTTCAAATGATTTCAAATCTCTTTGATTGACTCCAATCAATTTNGCCTCAACTGATAAAGCCTGCTCTAGTTCTTTNTCATCATGCACTTCAACTAATGGATCCATATCAAGCTCTATTGANAGTTCTATAAAATCTTTAAGTTCGTATCGATCAAGAGCAGAAACTATCAATAAAACAGCATCGGCTCCCATTATTCTTGCGTCNCAAATATCACGCTGATCAACCGTAAAATCTTTTCTCAGTACCGGTATTNTTACTGATTTTGATGCTTCGATTAAATCCTTATCAGANCCACCAAAATTTTCTTTATCTGTCAAAACAGAAATTGCAGCTGCTCCGCCACTTTCATACTCTGCAGCTAATACACCTGGGTCGAGGTTTGCGAATAAGTCNCCTTTTGATGGGGACCTTCTCTTAATCTCCGCGATTACAGCTATTCCTTTTTCAGAATGCCTAGTTAACTCTTTCTTAAATCCCCTAGTGGGGCCGNTTCTACTTGCCTCCTCGTACAACAGTTCAAAGCTTCGTTTATCGTTTTTAGCGTTTAAACGATGTAAATCTAAAATTTTCTGCAAGTAAGTCATCGGTTTAAATCACCCTTATACAAAAAGCTTACTTTTGACTTTGCCGTTGGCTTGTCATTCTGCGAGCCGCAGGTATTGCTCCAAGCAGCGCACGGGCTTTGTTCCGGCATTCTCGATCTTCGGCGTGAGGGTCACTATCCGCAACTATTCCTGCTCCGGCCTGAACCGAAGCAACTCCATCTTTTACGATCATCGTTCGTATTGTTATTGCCGTATCGATATTTCCGGAAAAATCAAAATAACCAACAACTCCTGCATATGGTCCACGTTTTGTCGGTTCTAGAGAATCAATTATTTGCATCGCTCTAACTTTAGGAGCACCCGATACGGTTCCGGCTGGCAGAGTGGCTTTCAAAACATCAATTGGACCCATGTCATTTCGAAGATCTCCAGAAACCTGGCTAGTCAAATGCATAACGTGACTATATTTTTCCAGTGTCATAGTCTCATCAACTGTCTCTGTTCCAAATTCGACTACCCGACCAAGATCATTTCTTGCCAAATCAAGAAGCATTACGTGCTCTGCTAATTCCTTAGGATCTTCTTTAAGCTCCGCAGCAAAAAGACGATCTTCTTCATCAGTTTTTCCTCTTTTTCTAGTTCCTGCTATAGGTCGTGAAAAAACCTTTCCTTCAATTAAACGAACCATTGGCTCGGGAGAAGCTCCGACAATTGTGAGTTCGTCGTAACGAAAAAAATACATGTAAGGACTGGGATTTATTTGCCGCAAGACCCGATACACATCGAAAGGGTCTGCGTCTAACTCCACGTCAAATCTTTGCGACAAAACCACTTGGAAAATATCTCCGTTTANTATGTGTTCTTTTGCGGCCTCTACAGCCAAACAAAATTGATCAGTTTGGAAAGTTGATGTTGCTTCTGGCAGATCTTCATCTGAAGGAGGCGGAAACATCAAAGGTTCCTCTGAGCCTATAGCTCCAGACTTCGCTAAGTCTTCTAATCTTTTCACTGCATTTCGGTATTTTTCTTCAAAAGAAATGTCATCTTCTTGATCATTAATTAAGATATTTGAAATCAGAAAAGCTCTCTGCTTCCAGTGGTCAATTGCAATCAAATCACCTATTACTGAAAGTTTTGCGTCTGGCAAGTGTTTGTCATCTGCGGGGGTATTGGATAAATTTTCCACTTCGCGCACTATGTCATAGCCTAAATATCCCACTAGTCCACCATGCAAAGGTGGAAAATCCTCAATAGGTGGAGTCTGAAATGCATCTAACAAATCGCTTAAAAGTTCCAACAAACCCATTTCTGGGTCAACCACAACTGGCAATGAACCTTCTATATGAATCTCATCATTTTCTTTACTGATCGTTGCTAAGGGTTTGCCCCCTATAAAGGACCATCGACCCCAATGCTCTCCGCGATCAACACTTTCNAGCAAGAAACCTTCATTGTCGCCAATGCAACGATTAAAAAGTGCTACCGGTGTTGTAAGGTCCGCGAGAATCTCAGCCCAAACGGGAATTATGTTATATTTTCCAGCCATTTGCTGGAAGTCACTAAAAGATGGTGAAATCTTTAAATTAGTTTGCACTAGAACCAAAAGGGGTAAAGAAACATGAGAACTCCCCTGTATGGCAAGCTCCTTTACCCTCCTGAATTACCGAAAAAAGCAAGGTATCGCAATCACAATCGTAAAAAGCTTTTTGAACAAATTGCCTGTCGCCAGAGGTTTCACCTTTGCACCAGTACTCCTGACGACTCCTACTCCAGAACCAAGTTCTACCGGTAGAAAGAGTCTCTCTGAGAGATTGTTCATTCATCCATGCCATCATTAAAACTTTTCCCGAACTTTCCTCTTGAATGATTGCAGGAACTAATCCTTCAGAGTTAAAACTTATACGCGAAATTTCTTCTTCATCTATATTGAATGACTTACCTTTTTGAGACTCCATTACATAAGTCTATGATTCTGAAACGGTAAAAATGAAATAAATATTACAGATAAAGTCCTGTGCTGCCCTCTTCGAGACGTTTCGAGGCGACCGCGTGAATATCGCGCTCTCGTAAAATAATGTAGTCGAGACCTCTTACTTCAACTTCATACCTGTCTTCTGGGTTGAAAAGGACTCTGTCAGCAACTTCCATCGAACGAACATTGGGTCCTACAGCAACTATTTCAGCCCATGCTAAACGTTTCCCCATCTGAGCAGTCGCAGGTATCAGTATTCCTCCCGTCGATCTCCTCTCACCATCTTCGTCATCAATCTGAACCAAAATTCGATCATTCAGCATTTTTATTGGAAGACCTTCATCTTCACTGGGACCAGGCATTTTAATTACTTTTGAATCATTCACAGGAATTACGGTATCGGCAACCTGATTAAGCACCTCTCACGGTTAAACCGGCTTTTAACAATTCTTTTTTAACTTCGGAAACTGTCAATTCCCCGAAATGAAATATTGAAGCAGCTAAAAGTGCATCAGCATTACCCAACAGTGCTCCATCCACCATGTCTTTTAAAGTCCCAGCACCTCCACTTGCTATTAGAGGCACCGACACTTCCTCACTCACCAATTTAAGCATTTGAATATCAAAACCGTCTTTTGTTCCATCTCTATCCATAGACGTTAAAAGAATTTCACCTGCACCTTTTTCGACTACTTCACGTACCCAATCAAGCAGACTTAAACCAGTCTCTTCTCGCCCACCGTGTGTGAAAACTTCAAACCCACAAGAGGTTTTATCACTTCGTCTTGAATCGACAGCCACCACCACACATTGATTGCCGAATTCTTTAGCGACATCACTTATCAAATCTGGTCTAATAACGGCAGCAGTATTTAGTGACACTTTGTCTGCCCCAAGTCGTAGAATTTGCCTTGCATCTTCAACGGAACGAATACCTCCACCGACAGTGAACGGTATAAATATTTCTTCAGCTGTTCTTCTTACAACTTCATGGAGTGTTTCACGGGAATCTGATGAGGCGGTAATATCTAAAAAGACTATTTCGTCCGCACCTTGGGAGTTATACACAGAAGCCAGTTCGACCGGATCTCCTGCGTCACGCAAATCAACAAAATTAACCCCTTTAACAACTCGGCCCTCATCAACGTCCAAACATGGGATAATACGTATCGATCTCATTTTGATTCAAAAGTTTCAATGGCCTGAGACAGAGAGAGCTCACCTTCGTAAAAAGCACGCCCTACAATCACACCACTGAGACTTCTTCCGTTGACTTCTAATTCACTCAAAGCTCTCAGATCAGCAGTTGAACCCACGCCGCCGGACGCAATCACATCCTTTGTTGTTGCTGAAATAACGTTCCTATAAGCATCAATGTCTGGCCCTTCTAAAGTGCCGTCTCTCTCGATATGCGTAACAATATAGGCGTCAATACCCAATTTCTCACATCTCCCAAAAAGGTCTTCACAAGATAACTCCGTTTCTGTCTGCCAACCATGAACGGCTACCTTGTTGCCTCTCAAGTCCACAGCAACCGCTACTCTGCCAATTGAAGATGCCTCTTCGAGTAAAGATGGATTCTCTATAGCTGCTGTGCCAATAACAATACGAGTAGCGCCGAATTCAAAAACAGAACGGACGTCTTTCATGTCGCGAATTCCTCCCCCTACTTGTACAGATATATCTAACCTGGAAATAATTTCTTCAATTACCGAAGAATTATTCGCGATTCCTGTTTTAGCTGCGTCCAGATCTACGACATGAAGCCATGACGCGCCTTCTTCTTGAAAATACAAAGCCTGACCAACTGGGTCATCGCTGTATTGAGTTTCATGCGAATACTCACCTTGCAAAAGACGGACGCATTTACCATCAATTAGATCAATAGCTGGAAATACATTTTTTTTCATGTGTAATCGCTGTTCAATATAGAAAGAAAATTTTTTAAAACCGTTATGCCAGTTTTTCCAGATTTTTCAGGATGGAACTGTGTCGCCCACAAGTTGTTTACAGCAATCGCAGCATTAAGATCCTCACCATAGTCACAGGAAGCAATACTTTCTTGCGTTATTGGTGCCGAATAACTATGCACGAAATAGACCCACGGATCTTCTTCAATTCCATTGAACATCGGGTGTGTGAAGTCACAGTTCAACTTATTCCATTGCATTTGAGGAATTTTTACTTCGCCCTTTATTGCTCTGACTTGCTCATCAATAACCCCTAGGCCCTTTGTTCCGCGAGATTCATCGCTTCCGTTATACAAAAGCTGCATTCCTATACAAATTCCTAAAAATGGTTTACACCCTGAAGCAGCTTCTTTAGCCATTGCAGCCGCTAAAGCAAACAGGTCACTGTCTATTAACGCTTCTGCGCACCTTCCAAATGCTCCTACACCAGGTAAAACCACCCCATCAGATTCTTTTAGAATTGACTTGTCATTAGTAAGAGTTACTTCTGCGCCAGCAAATTCAAGAGCTTTCTGTGCTGATCTTAAATTTCCGATTCCGTAATCAAATATCGCGACCGATGGCCGAAGGGTCACAAGGATCCTTTCGTTGAAGGAAGATCGGCGCCCTCAATTTTTATTGCATCTCTTAAGGCTCTTGCCACCCCTTTAAATGTAGCTTCAACAATGTGATGGGTGTTTTTACCACGCACCAATGAAATATGAAGAGTTATTTTTGATGCCGCCGTGAAAGCCCTCCAGAACTCCTCCATTAATTGTGGGTCAAAAGGTGGATCCCCTAGTATTTTTTCGCCCGGAAAGTCAATTTCATAATTACAAAAAGCTCGACCTGAAATATCAAGTGCTACGTCTATTAGCGCTTCATCTAAAGGAACACTTACTGATGAAAACCTCTTAATCCCAAGTTTTCCACCAAGCGCATTATTGAACGCTTCTCCTATTGAAATACCTACGTCTTCTACCGTGTGATGGGCATCAACCTCTAGATCGCCAACTGATTTAACAAAAAGACCCATACCTGAGTGTTTAGCCAATTGCTCAAGCATGTGAGTAAAGAAAGGTATTCCAGTATCAATTGAAGAGTCTCCTCCGTCAAGAGCAACTGTGACCTCAATATCAGTTTCTTTAGTTTTTCTTTCTATAGAAGCTTTACGATCTGTCATTTAACTATCTTTCTAACTACATCCAAAAAAGTATCATTTTCGCTTTCGCTACCAATCGTAACTCGCAAGCAACCATCTAAACCGTCCCAACTGGAACAATCACGAATCAAAATTCCTTCATCAAGCAACTCTTGCCACAATTTATACGCTTCGATTGACTCGGGCTTGAATAGCAAAAAATTTGCTTCAGAGGGCCAAACTTTCATAGGGAGAGAAAGCAATCCATCGAAGACTTTTTTTCTCTCTTTTTTGATCAGTTCAAGGTTTCGTTTCATCTCATCCTCATATTTCAATGCCAAAATACCGGCTATTTGCTTTACTGAATCAAGATGATAAGGAAGAGACACAGTTTTGACCATATTCACACACCACTCCGGTGCAAGTAAATAGCCAAGACGAACACCCGCCAAAGAGCGAACTTTAGAGAACGTGCGAATAAAAGCTAGATTCGAGTCTTCACTTACTTTCAATTCAGAGGAAGTATCTGAAAATTCTTTATAAGCCTCATCAACGACTAGTAAGCCCCCTGTTGAATTCAATTCAAAAAGAATCGCATCAATTAATTCTAAACTTTCGGTATTACCTGTCGGATTATTCGGTGAACAAAGAAACACTATTTCAGGTCTTTCTCGTCTAATTACTTCAAGTGCAAGATTTTCATCTACCTGAAATGCCGAATTACGAAATCCCTCTAGGACACGAGTTCCCGTGATTTTTGCTATTTGGGAATGCATTGCGTAAGTAGGTTCAAAAATTAAAGCTGATCGCCCATAGCCACCAAAAGCTAAACAAATTGACTGTATTACTTCGTTAGAACCGTTCGCAACGAAAACCTCGCTCTCCTTCAAAATCTCTTTATCAGCAATAGAAACACACAGTTCGCTTGCTGAACGTTTTGGATAACGATTCAAATCTAATTTTTCAATCGCTGAACCAAACTCCTGAGTGAACGCGTCTGGAAGAGGAAACGGTGATTCATTAGTATTCAACCTCACAGAAACTTCAAGTTGCGGAGAATGATACCCTTCCAAAACACCGAGATCTTCACGTTGAGATGGAATTTTATTCAATTTCAACTCCCCGCAATCGAATCGAGTCTGCATGACTTTCAAGTCCTTCGGATCTGGCAAAATTAAATATGTGCGGCCCAAGACGATTCAAGGTTTTTTCAGAGCTCGTAACGATGTGCATGTCACGCATAAAATCATTTACGGTTAATGCGCCCGCAAATCTTGCGGTTCCAGCAGTTGGCAATACATGACTTGGGCCTGCTAAGTAGTCCCCCAGGGAAGCGGGTGACCAATTACCGCAAAAAATCGCTCCTGCATTTGATATTTTCTGCGCCACCTCGCGAGGTTTATTCGTCATAATTTGTAGATGTTCCGGAGCTACTGCATCCACTATCTCAACTGCTGAATCTAGATCATCTACTAGAGCGCAATAGCCTCCCGTCTCGAAAGTTGACTTAATATTTTCTCCCCTTGAAGAATTTTTCACTAAATTTTCTAATTCATCGTTAACTTCACTAGCAAAATTTTCATCNGTTGTTATCAGCCATGATTGGCCGCCTGGNCCATGTTCTGCCTGAACCGCAAGATCCACAGCCACAAATTTTGCAGGCGCAGTCGAATCAGCAATTACCATTATCTCTGAAGGCCCAGCAAATGAAGCAGGAACTCCAACTCGGCCAACAACTTCTTGCTTAGCTAAAGAAACATAAATATTTCCCGGGCCGACTATAACGTCAACGGGTTGCACAGACTCTGTCCCGTAAGCGAGTGCCGCGATCGCTTGTGCTCCACCAATTGGATGCACGACATCTACTTTTGCAACATAAGCGGCGGCTAATGTCTCAATTGAGATTCCTTTTTCATCAGCCGGTGGAACAGTTACCACCACTCTTTCAACACCCGCTACTTTGGCGATAAGAGCAGTCATCAGCAATGTTGACGGATAGGAAGCTAAGCCGCCGGGTACATAGCAACCTGCGCTAGCAACTGGTTTTTGAAATGTTTCAATAGATAACCCNTCGTTNTCTAATACCGAGTGTTCATGCAATTGAGTCTTCTGGTAACTGACAATCGCTTCAGCCGCGGCATGAAGCGCTTCCCTGAANTCTCTTGAAATAGAGTTATATGCTTCTTGTATCNCTTTTTCCGAGACTAGTAAATCGTCAAGAACAACTCCGTCAAATTTTTTCGTTAGATCACGCAATGCCACATCACCTGAATCTTTAACCTGAGCAATTATGTCTCGCACGGATTCAATCGGAAGTTCATTCATCTCGCTCAAAGCAGGCATCAAAGTTCTCCAATTTGAACTTTTTCCTCTGAAATCGATTTGCTTAAGCATTACATAACGCTACCCCCTAGGCAGGTCTCACACGTAACGATTTATCTTGTTGTAAATTTTTCTTAACTAAACCAAACTTATGCATGCAGATAATTTCAAAAGCCGAGCTCTCTTCACTTAAAACTCAACTTGAGTCTTTACTTAACGCCTTAATCGAAATAAACGATAAATCTTCTATCGAGAACGAGATAGATGCTAGCAACAGAAACTTGCTCGAGACCGAGCGTCACCTTCGCGGCGCTCTAAGAGAATTGGAACATCTTTCTAAAAGCTTATAAAAAGCTCAGCGCCCCTAAGGGCGCTGAGCAAGCGAGGCGGGTGGCGGGAACCCGATTCTCGCCAAACCGGGTTGCGGTACCCGGATAACTAAAAATTACACGCAACTAAAATTTTTTACCAAGTTGAACTTTTCAAATTTGTGAACTTAGACAAAAATCGCTTAATGAACAATCTTCACAAACTGGTTTTCTACTGGCGCAGACTCGCCTTCCGTGTAAAATTAGTCTCAAACTGAACAGACCTCTTTCCGATGCCGGAACCATAGGGTTCAGCTCCATCTCCACTTTTACTGGATCTTTCTCCGCAGTAATTCCAATTCGTCTCGATAACCGTCCAACGTGTGTATCTACTGGCAAGCCAGGTAGATCCAGAGCAACACTTCTCACAACATTTGCTGTTTTTCTACCGACTCCTGGCAATGCAGTTAATTCTTTCATCGAAGAAGGGACTACACCGTCGTGATCATCAACCAAAGCTTGAGCCATCCCTAAAAGACTTTTTGTCTTATTAATATAGAAGCCGGTTGATCTGACAATCTCCTGAACGCTAATTTCATTGGCTTCAGCCAAACTGCCTGCATCGGGATATTCTTTAAAAAGTTTTGGAGTAACGGTATTAACTCTTTTATCTGTGCACTGAGCCGACAAAATCGTAGCCGCAAGCAGTTCGAATGGATTCTTATGATCTAATTCACACTTAGCATCAGGATATTCAAAACCTAATCTCCTATGTGTTTCTTGTGCTCTACCTTTTGGCGTTCTCGGTCTCCCCATACCCAAACCGTATCGTCTTTCATTCTCTCCAGTAGCATTCTGGTTAATGGAACAACTACTTGTTTCCGACGGAACTGACAATGCAACTTTGACAAAAAAGGACCTCGGAGAGACAGAAAGACAAATCGTTACTTGGCTTCTAGAATTAAAAATTCCAGAAAACAACGAAGAACGGTCGCGCCGAATGTTGGAAGCGGCCGCACAAACTATTTCGATTTCTGGAGGTGGAAATATCGAATACTGGGTGGAGAATGCTGACGAGAAAGATGACACCCTCCCAGTTTCCGCAGGATATTCTCCTTTCCGTGATTTGAAGATACTATCTCGAAGTATTCCAGCTATACCGTCGGAAATTAAGACCCGTGGATTCACTGAGAATGACACTGATGAGATAATTAGAATAAATAATGATGCTTTTCATTGGCACCCCGAACAAAGCGGCATGACATTAGAAAGCCTAAAAAAAACACAATCCGAAGCCTGGTATACAAACGAGGATTTTCGCGTTCTTGAACAAAATCATCAAATACAAGGATTCTGCTGGATGAAAGTCCATGAACCTTCTCTCAAATCAACACTAAGCAAAGGTGAAATATTCGTAATTGCAGTTGACCCATCGTTTCAAAATCAGGGGCTCGGCCGACAATTAGCTTTATCAGGTTTGGAATGGCTATCAGCAAAAAAAATACGTGAAGTATTTCTATACGTTGAATCTGACAACCATCCTGCTTTAAAAACTTACGACTCTCTTGGTTTCTCTCATCTTTCAACCAACCGTTGCTATCAAAGACTGATTCGACAAGACAACTGATGGAACAAACAAACCAAATAGTTAACAAACAGAATTTTTAAAAAGAGGAAAACATTGCAAACTCGACGTTGGATTAATCGATACCAAACCCAAACACTTGTTCTCGGAAACACTCTTCTCTACATTGAGGGTGTATTCAACATAGCAAGAGGGAGGGTTTTTGCTTTGATAGGAATCGCAATGCTTTTAGCGGGATACGGAATAGCGAATGACAAGAAAATGGCATGGCGTCTTGGAGTGGCAGCATCAATTTTCTCAGTAGCGATGCGCCTCACTTCCCAAGGTAATGGCATTGAGATTATTTTCTCACTTGTCTTTCCTATTGCTCTTCTAACACTCCTTCTTCACCCACTAAGCCGCGACTACCAAAAAATCTGGTTCAGTTAAATGAAATACTTGCGAAATAACGATTCCCTACCATCTTCTTCTGAAAAAGAAAAAGCAGTAAGAAAAATGTTCGACAGAATCGCACCGCGATATGACCTCCTAAATCGACTGATCACCTTTGGTCTAGATACAAGATGGCGCAAAAAAACTGTTCAATTCATAAAAACTCCTCCATCCGGTACAGTTCTTGATGTTGCATGCGGCACGGGTGACCTATGTGAATCATTACGCAAAGCTAATGCAAATCCCATTGGACTTGATTTTTCTAGAGGAATGTTGAACTCTTTTAATTCGAAAGCCCCACTTGTAAACGGAGACGCTTTAAAAATACCTCTACGTGACTCCTCTTTAGATGGAGTTACCTGCGGATTCGCTCTTAGAAATTTCCGTGACATTAACCCTTTTCTAAAAGAAACAGCACGAATATTAAAACCAGGCGCACGTCTAGCACTTCTTGAAGTGGACGAACCAAAAAATAGTTTTCTTAAGATTGGTCATTCCTTTTACTTCAATAAGGTGGTTCCCTTTATAGGTGGTCTTTTTTCCGATAGAGCGGCTTACGGTTACCTCCCGCGTTCCGTCGTATATCTACCAGAAGAAAATGAACTCATAAAAATGATTGAATATTCAGGATTCAAAAATGTCGAGAAATTCCGGCTTACCGGTGGAATAGCTCAGCTCCTAATCGCTGAAAAGTGAAAATCAAGGCTANAGCAAAAGACCCACTGTCAGCAAAGTTCCAAAAGATATTTGCAAAATACCAACCAGTTTTAAAGCATTATTCCAACTATTGACGTCATTTGCGTTCCGAACAGTCGCNATGCTTCTGTATACAAGCGGAATAGTAGCTAAAACTAAAAGCACCCAAATATGCCAGAACGAAATCACTACGCTTAAGAGGAAACTAGAAAAAACAATGATCCCGAACAATTTTCGATTNGCGATTTCTCCCATCAAAACAGCAAGCGTATTTTTTCCTACCTTTTTGTCATTTTCATAGTCTCGTAAATTATTTACAGTCAATAATGCACAAGACAGTAACCCGCTCACGCAACTTAAAAGTAGAACTTGAATCGAAAAGGTCTCNGTTTGAACAAAAAAACTTCCATTTGTAGCTATTAAACCAAAGAAGACAAAAACTGATAACTCCCCTAGTCCTCTATATCCATATGGATTCGATCCGCCCGTGTAGAACCATGCCCCTAAAATGCAAATCACTCCGACTGGCAACAACCAAAGTGTGACGATCAAAGATAAATATAAACCCGATGTGATNGCGATCAGAAGCATGATCATCGCCGCTCTTAGGACTTGAGAAGCTGAAGCCAAATTTCCACCCACTAATCTAGTCGGCCCTGAACGCTTGGGGCCATCACTACCTCTCACACCATCCGAGTAATCATTTGCGTAGTTAACGCCTACCTGTAAAGAAAGAGCCANGATCAGACATAANATTGACGGCAGNAAAGAAAAATCTTCTCTGGATACGGTCACAGTTCCTAGTAAAACTGGTAAAACAGCCGCGGGTAACGTCTTAGGGCGTGCACCTANGACCCATTTATTGGACATTAATTTCTATTACTTTCTAATTTCTCAAGAAGCCTTTTCTAAAATGTGGATACCGCACGAGGAGCCAAGTCCAATCACGTGAGCAAGACCCACTTTAGCTCCTTCAATTTGCCTGTCCCCTGCTTCGCCGCGTAGATGAGTTGCAACTTCGAATACNTTTGCCACTCCAGTTGCTCCTATCGGATGGCCTTTAGAAATTAGCCCTCCAGAAACATTCACCGGCATACTTCCGTCACGGAAGGGTTTACCAGAATCAATAAAGTCCCCTGCCCCTCCAGGTTCGCAAAGCCCAAGATTGTCATAATGAATCAATTCAGCTGTAGCAAAGCAGTCATGCAACTCAACTAAATCCAAGTCGTCTGGGCCTATTCCTGCTATTTCATAAGCCTGAGAGGCAGCATTTTTTGTAAGAGTATTAACATCAGGCTGAACCTGTCCACTTTCGACATATGGGTCAGAAGTCAAAACAGATGCAGAAATTTTCACTGCTCTTTTTTGAGTTTCCGATGGCAAAGAACGAAGTTTTTCCTCAGAAACTAATATCACGGCGGCAGCTCCATCACCCGTGGGGCAACACATCAAGAGCGTATTCGGGTAGCTCTGAACTGGTGCGCCCATAACTTCTTCCATTGAAAACTCTTTTTGATATTGGGCTAATGGGTTAAGAGTTGAGTGTTTATGATTTTTATAAGCAACACGAGCGAATTGCTCAAAACCAACCCCGTCGTTTTCATATGCATACTGCATTCCTGCTTGCGCAAAAACACCCGGCATAGTTTCAGTTCCAAGAAATCCGTCGACCCCCATAACTGCTCCGTAACGCCCAGTAGGTTCAAATACATTACGTTCTGACTTTGTTCCACCTGACAACAAACCCATCTTCCCCATCTGTTCTACACCGATAGCAATTCCCATGTCTGCCTCACCAGCTTTTATAGAAAGATAGACAGTACGAATCGCTGTAGCTCCAGTGGCACAAGCGTTTGAAACGTTATAAGCAGGAATTCCTGTTTGCCCAATCTGTTTTTGAATTCGCTGCCCCATACTGGTACTAGCTTGGAAGAGTGTTCCAGCAGCCAAGACGTCCATATCATGAATTGAAACATTTGCATCGGCCATTGCTTCTAAACTCGCTCTAGACGCTAAGTCAACTGCATCCTGATCTTCATAGCGAGTAAACTTCGTCATACTCGCACCAATTATCCAAATTGAATCGCCAGTCATTTTATTTTCCTTTTTCAGTCTTCTTTCTTAAACAGGCTCGTAACCGAACGCTATACATTCTTTTCCATCATCATCTACACCACATGAATAGGTTGTAAGACTCAAATTCATACCCAATTCAGCATCCATTGGGTCTTCGAGACCTACTACATTCGAACGAACTGTGGTTCCGTCATCGGTTCTCACTATTGCCGATACAAAAGGGACCGGAACAGAAGGAGCCGCCCTGTGTACAATGCTGAACGATGTCAAAACAGCTTGATTTGAAATGCGATTTCTAACAAAGTCCGTACCTCCACAAGAAGCACATGCATTACGTCTGTCGAAAAATCTTGCACCGCATTTAGTGCACTCGTTCGCCTCCAAATAAGGAGGCTCCCCCAACACTAGGTAATTAACGATTGGGACTTGTTCACTCACCTCAAAAACACCTAGCCATTCTTCAATTATTCACTATCACGATCATATCTAAGATTAATAAAGTTTTTCACAGTGGAGATCGCCAACTGCCACGATGTACTACTTCGCTTAAGGATCTTCTTTTACGTTTTTGTGAGCGTCCACGTGCCGCTTCTTCTTTATCGGGATAACCCATAATCAATACTCCTAATGCTTGGTACGTCTCCGGAATAGAGAAATGTTCCTTTATTCTTTCTTCTCTATCAAATAACCCTATGAAACAAGTTTCTAACTGATTTTCAATTGCCAACAATTGGAGTGCCATAGTTGCGAATGCCGCATCAGTCAACCAGTAAGGAACTTTCCATTCCTTTGCATCATCGCCAAGATTTGTATAACTTTTATCATCTTCCTTGTATCTTTCGACATACAGAGAAGGGACCCCAAACGGGATTACCAAAACTGGTGCGTTGAACAAACCGGGGAAAGAAAAATCGCTTCTATCTTTCCCAAGAAATGAAACTCCCCAAAAATCATTTACTAACGACTTTTCCTCCAGTAAGAGAAACTCAACTCCCTGTGAATTTCCAGCTGTTGGTGTTCTGCGCGCTTTATCAATCAAATCAAGAATAAGGCCCTTTGGAGGTTTGCGGTCAGTAAAAGATCGGCAAGATCTCCTTTTGCTTAAGGCAAATGCAACTGACTTTTCTGAATTTTTTTTAGAGCTGCTAGACCAACTTTTCGAGGTCTTCAGCCATCGCCCAACCGTAAGCAATTAAAACATCTCCACGTTTCAAATTAAGTGGTTTAAAGAAGGCAGCAATATCTGAGTCTATTTTTTCAGGCCTAAGACTGGTGTGATCTACCACGCAAGCTGTTTCTTCAGACCCCTTTGCGATGAATTTATGTTCATCGTAAGAAAGAGATGACATTCCGTAACGCTTCACAAGCCGTTTTCCCCATGCACGATCTTCACCAGTTTCTTTCACGTTAGGAGCAGGAGCTACTCCAGTTAATGACTTAAACGCTTCAAAACCGGAAGGATCGTTTAATCGAGCCCCCATAACAACATCTTCGTCTGGGAAAGCCAAAACTGCTCTGCGGAGATGCTCCGTAACAATTGCTTTTAAAACTGTGTCTCGTTTACTCGTTCGACTAATAGAGGAAAGACCTATTATCACGCTAGGTGTTCCACCAATTCTCTCAAGTGTGAAAAAAGAAAAACCTTTTAATCGACCATTTTCACGTGTGGTCGTACACAACACCCATTCTTCAGTTTGTTTCGAAATTAGTCCTATTCCAAAAGGATTCGGGCCTTCGGCGCAAAGTTCCGTCATCTCTTCGAGTTCAGCATCACCTAGCATGCTGCAATCTTTCGTTTCGACCTCTATAGTCATCGAAACCCAGCCCCCGTTTCCAATAATTAGTCTCTAAAAACAAGCAAACCTGCTGAAAATCTCTTTATCAGCAGGACATCCATCCTGCCGGATACTGAGCAGTATCCCAACCCCACCGAATTACTTCTTGCAAGTCTTGGAAGTCAAATGAAAGAAACTGAGTCGACTCCCAGTAAAATGCGGAGTTCTGCAATTAAACCGTTGCTCGGATCTACAGAAAAATCGTCAGTGAGTCTAAGNAATTGACGATCACCAAGACGAAAAAAAACTTTTACATCACCTGGATAATTATTTAGAAGTTGTTTAATTTCAGAAATTGTTTGCTCATTTACTTTTCCTAGAGGTAAGTCAACCTGAATTGACTGGCCCAAATTGGCAGTTGAAGTTTCGAAGGTTTCCAACTCCGAGCAAATCAACTTGGGTGAGTCTTCTCGTGAATCGAGCCGACCTTTAACAAGAAGAACAGAGTCGTCTAAAAGCTTGTGCCCATGCTCCGTCATAGATTTTGGAAAAACCATTACTTCTATTGATGAGCTTAAATCTTCTAGGTCAAATGTTGCCATCAAGTCTCCTCGACGAGTCCAACGCTTTGAAAGGTTTGTTACTACTCCTCCGGCGGTAACAAACCCACCGTCTTCTAATTCACGGAGTTCAATAATCTTCGAATCAGTTTTGCGCGCTAAAGCATTCTCATAACCCTTTAGCGGATGGTCAGATACATACAAACCTAACATTTCTTTTTCGAAAGTAAGTTTCTGAGATTTCTCGAACTCTATGTCAGGTATTTCGGGACGTTCATCAAAAACCGGCCCACTTTCTGCATCTCCAAACAGTGAAAGTACGCCCATGTCGTGTTCCCTGCGACGTGAAACTGTAAGACTTATAAGCTCTTCATGCACTTCCAGCAACCCCTGTCTAGGATGTCCAAAACTGTCAAAAGCTCCTGCTTTAATTAGTGACTCGACTGTTCTTTTGTTCAAAACTGAGGTGTCACAACGCTCCAAGAAATTATTGAAATCTTCAAAGGGTCCAGCTTCATCTCGTTCTTGCACTATCAAATCAACTAGACCATCACCTACATTACGAATTGCTGAAAGACCGAAAACTATCTTTGCCTTATCTCCACTTTCACCTAAGTCTGGAATTGGTGTAAAAGAACTGTGAGCTAGATTGATAGCAGGAACAGTTACCTCTATACCCAACAGACGACACTCATTTAAATAAATTGCTGCTTTGTCTAAATTTGATTTAACGCTTGTCAACAAAGCAGATAAATATTCAACCGGATAATTGGCTTTTAGAAAAGCAGTTTGATAGGCAACCAACCCATAGCCATAAGCATGACTTTTGTTAAAAGCGTAGTCAGCAAACTGTTCTATGATGTCGAAAAGTTCTTCTGCTAAATCTGAGTCATACCCGGTTTTAGAGCATCCACTTAAAAATCCCTCCCGCTCTTTCTTCATCAGCGCACGATCTTTTTTGCCACATGCTTTTCTTAAATTGTCAGCTTGAGCTAGTGAATACCCAGCAAATTTCTGCGCTACTCGCATAACTGACTCTTGATAAATCATCAACCCGTAAGTATCGCTTAAAAGAGAGCCTGCGTCTGGATGGAAATAAGAGACGCTTTTCCTCCCATTTTTTCTATCCGCATAATCGTTGTGCATATTTGCTGCCATCGGTCCCGGTCTATAAAGAGCTACCAATGCAGCGACATCATCAAAAGAAGTCGGATTCAAAGAACGCATCAAACTACGTATAGGTCCAGATTCCAGTTGGAAAACCCCGATCGAATCACCCTTTGAAAGCATTTGGAATGTTTTTTTGTCATCTAGTTCAACTACGTCAATATCTAATTCAAAATTCCTTGTTGATTTGATCAAATCAAGAGTGTCCGTTATTACATCCAGATTTCGCAAACCTAAAAAATCCATTTTCAGAAGTCCTAGATCTTCCACTCCATACATGTCGTATTGAGTGACGATTGGAGCTTCTTCAGGTTCTTGCCCTGATTCCGGCTTTCTTTGAATAGGTAAGTAATCTGTAAGTGGATCTTTTGTAATCACAACTGCTGCGGCATGAATCCCATCTTGACGTCTAAGCCCTTCTAGACCACGTGCCACGTCGACTATTTGTTTAACGTCAGGATCTGCTGAGTACATACTTCTTAAGTCAGCAGCCATCTTGTACCCATCGCTATATCCGTCTATTTCTTCCATACATGCTGATATTGGGGTGTCACGACCTAGAACTAAAGGAGGCATTGCTTTAGCGATTCGGTCCCCGATTGCATAGGGGTGACCTAATACTCTGGCTGCATCTCTAACAGCTGCTCTCGCTTTTATTTGAGAGAAAGTTACTATTTGTGCCACATGGTCTCGTCCATATTTATCTGCTGCGTAGCGAATAATTTCATCTCTGTAACGTGAATCGAAATCCATATCAATATCTGGCATGCTTATTCGATCAGGATTTAGAAATCTTTCAAAAAGTAAGTCATGTTTTATCGGGTCTAAATCTGTAATACCAAGGCAAAAAGATACAGCGCAACCAACTGCACTCCCTCTTCCAGGTCCCACTCGTATTCCTCTTTCGCGCGCGTAACGTATCAAATCCCAAGTAATCAAAAAATATGCTGAAAAACCCATGTCACTTATTGTTCGGAGTTCATAGACAATTCGATCAGAAATTTCATCTAAGAGCGGTTCACCCCAGCGCTCCTTAGCACCATTTAGTGTCAAGTGTGAAAGATAAGAATCAGCAGAATCGAATCCATCTGGTAATGGAAAATCCGGTAGTTGTGGGTTTCCAAACTCAATTTCAACATTGCATCGTTCGGCAATTACAAGTGTATTGTCACACGCGTCTGGCAGTTCACTAAAGAGACGTCGCATCTCATTTGCTGATTTAAGATAGTGCTGATCTCCATGAAATTTGAAACGATTTGGATCACTCATGACGCAACCAGTTTGAACACACAATAATGCATCGTGCGCATGAGAATCTTCTTGCTTCACATAATGAGAATCATTAGTGGCAACGATTGGAGCCCCGATCTCCTTTGCTATTTTAACTAAACCAGGGTTTGTTCTAATCTGTTCAGGCAAACCTTGATCTTGCAATTCGACAAATAAATTACCTCGACCAAAAATCTCTTGAAGTCGGCCTGCTTTGTCTAAAGCGCCTTGAAAATCATCTCGCAATAGTGACTGCAAGACATGCCCGCCTAAACACCCAGTAGTAGCAATTACTCCTTCACTGTGATCCTCAAGAACCTCCCAATCAACTCGGGGCTTGTAGTAATAGCCTTCTAAAAAGGCTCTGCTAGCAAGCTGAATCATATTTTTATAACCGATATTGTTTTCAGCTAAAAGTGTTAGGTGGTACATGATTTTTTGTCCCGTCTCGGTCTCACCCCCAGAATCATCTACACGTCCTCTACGAGAAAAACGTTCAAAACGAGTTTCATGCGCCATGTAGGCCTCAGTACCAATTATCGGTTTGACGTCATTATTTCTACATGCACGATAAAAATCTAAAATGCCGTACATGTTTCCATGGTCTGTTATTCCTAAAGCTTTCTGACCATCATCCGATGCAGCCTTAACTAACTCTCCGACCCGAGCAGCTCCATCCAGAAGTGAATACTCTGTATGAACGTGAAGATGAGTAAAGGAAGCCGACATGAGTTCTACAAATAATTTCCAGGTCTATCTTCACTTAAATCAGAGTTCTCTCCTCCTGCAGGGTTCAGCATTCCAGGTTGAGAATCTCCTAACTGGGAGGCAGTCATAAATTGATGGGCAAACATTGCGGCCTGTATACCTTGAATTAGACCTTCTAACCAGCCAACTAGCTGTGCTTGAGCTATACGAAGTTCGTCATTACTAGGTGAAGTATCGGAGTCAAACGGGGAAGCGAGTCTGTCAAGCTCCTCTCGCAGGTCATCAGACAATGCAGAGCCCAACTCTGTAATAGAGGACTGATATATTTCCTTCAACCGTTCCCTACTCTGCTCATCGAGCGAGGAAGACTTCACCTCTTCCAGAAGTTGACGCATCATTGTTCCAACGCGCACAACCTTTGCTGGCTGCTCAACAGATTCATTCTGTTTTTCCTCTGTTTCTTCAGTTAAAATTTCGGGTTCTAAAGGCTCTGTCATTTTTCTCCTTACTTAATAATGACTTTAGGCGAATAAACCTAAATCAGGTGACAGTTGACAAAAGAGGAACATGCATCTCTTCTTTAGTTAACGAGCCGTGTCTTGTAATAAGTTGAAAAGGCATCTTTTCAGCGGGGTCGGTGAATCCTACTTTTTCACGCGCAATTAAAGCAACGTCCCCCAAACGCCTCCTAACTGTTTCACTCACTATGGGTCCAAATAATCCAGCATCTATGGTTTCCTTTTTGGACATGACCCAGGCCGAATCTTTAAAAGTTTCTTTAGCCATCTGTGTTAAGTCTTTCTCCGCTCCAGGCACTGCATGCAACCAACGGAACCTTGCTTCCCCACTTTGCTTTGCGACAAGATTTTTTATATCCGCTGTGAGTTCTATCATCCGGTCAGCCACTTCCACCTGACCATGATCCGAAGTCACTACCAAAGCTACGTTCGCAGGCAACCGTCGCAACAATGCATCAATCATTAAGTCGCATTCATTAAGTTCACCAAAGTACTTATCAGTAAAACCAAACTCGTGGGCTGTCCGATCAACCCCGTCCCAATACGCATAAACAAAAGGTTCAAAATTAGCTACTGATTCAACAACTAAATCAACTAATTCATTTCGATTTCTATAACCCGAAAATCTGGAATCTCTTAAATGCGCTTTAGAGAAACCCGAGCCCTCATGTTCGGCAGAACTAACAACTTTTGGTTGTTGATTATCGAAAACTGGCATCAATTGAAATTGATAAGGATCGGGCTTGGCTAAATTATTTCCAGTTGACCATCTCAAAGAATTTAAAATTTTTCCTTCTACGGGTATTCGATACCCCACTATTCCGTGCTCACCAGGTGGCGCTCCAGTAGTGATAGAAGTTAACGCCGTAGCCGTTGTGCTAGGTGCAACAGTGGTTATGAGCTGCTCAGAAAACTCAGATAAAACGGGAAAAATTTTCTTATTATCCTGAAACTGCTCCCAGCCCAATCCATCAAGAACTAAAAGCACAATACTCTTCGCTAGAAAGATGTCATCAGAAAAGCATGAAGGTTCATCGGACACACCCAACAGAGCCGGCATTAATCTGCTCACGCAACAATTTGAGTAATCGGGGAATACAGGTTCCATAATATTAAATTAACTTAACGGGCTAAAACTGCTATCAAGTTATAGATTCTCATTTGACTGAATATCAGCTAATAAATTTTTTAAATCTTCCGGTAAAGGAGACTCAAATTTACAGTCACTTCCGGTACGCGGATGTTCAAAAAATAACTTACTTGCATGCAAAAAGGGTCTCCGAAGAGTTAGGTGTTTCCGATTGCTACCATAAAGATCATCACCTACTACTGGATTTCCGATGGAAGAAAGATGGACTCGGATCTGATGAGTTCGCCCAGTTTCAAGTTCCAATTCCAACAAAGAGACATTACTGGAAGGCCAACTCTCCTTTAACTTATAAGTAGTTATTGCATTTTTTCCTTTTGCCACAATCGCCATTTTTTTTCTATTTTTACTCGATCTTCCTATGGGTGCATCGATGATTCCCTCTGGGCCTTCTGGAACTCCCCACACTAAAGCCTGATAAACCCTTTTTATTTTGCGCTCCGACAACTCGTTGACAAAAAATTGGTATCCCTCATTTGTATTAGCGGTAAGCAAGAGTCCCGAAGTGCCTTTATCAAGACGGTGAATTACACCCGGTCTGTTTTTCTCTCCTACGTCTCTGATATTAGGGCTTAGCGCCAAAAGTCCATTAACTAAAGTTCCCGACGAATTCCCAGCCCCAGGGTGAACCACTAAACCTGCGGGTTTATCAACTACCAAAAAATCAATATCAGAATGAATTATTTCAAAATTTATAGAGGAATCTGCCTCGATCTCAGGCAGCTCTTCGCTGTCTCGGATCGAAAACTCAACAAGATTTCCAAGCGTAACTTTAAATGAAGGACGCGTAACCACTTTCCCATTTATCAGAACTTCCCCACCCTTAATAATATTTGACGCCTCACTTCTACTTATATTCCCTATAAATGCGAGTAAACGATCAAGTCTTTCGCCTTCCAATGAATCAGGGACAACTTCATTAAATTCGTTCAAAATACAATCCGTTTAATAGAAGCAATAAGCAACCAACTACCACTGCTGAATCTGCAACATTGAAAACAGGCCACCATTGAAAGTCAATAAAATCGACGACTTCGCCTTTCAGAAAACCATCTGAACTTCGAAAAATCCGGTCACAAAGATTCCCTAATGCGCCTCCAATTATCAGACCATACAGCACCGAGGTTCGATTATCTTTAGCACTAAGTGCAACTTTTATAAGAATAGCTATGACAACAAAAACAACAATCGAGACCAGTTGACCTAACTCACTACCCTTTCCAAAAGAGATCCCTGAATTGCGCACCAAACGCATTTGAAGAGTCCAGAATAATTCAATGACTTTTCCATTTGTCAAATGTTCTAAGATCAACCATTTACTAAGTTGATCCAAGAAGAGGGTTGCTAAAAGAACAGCGGTTAGAGATTTTCGAATTCCCATTACCTCAACCACCTTTCAGCGTCGACCTAAACCTCCAGCTTTAACCTCAACTCTTTCTGAAGCCCAAGGAATAGCCTCGAGTCGCGCTTTAGGAATATCTTCACCCGAAGTCAAACAAACCCCATAGCTTCCGTTTTTAATTCTTTCAAGGGCGGCATCAATTTCATCAACGGCGTCGCGTGCTTGAGCACTCAACGCCAGATCCAGATCCCGCTCAACCGCGAGTGTGTCTCCTCTTCCTGACTCCTCGTCAAACTGAACATCGCCAGGATCTCTGTACTCTAATAACTGATCCGCTTCCGCTTCAAGAGTTTCAGCGCTACCCAAGTAGCTTGCACGTTCTTTAATCAGTACTTCCTTTTGCTTAAGCAAAAAGGCTTTGTCAAATTTACGCTTACGTTCAAGTTTCTTAGCTGCAGGTTTCTTAGCTGCAGGTTTCTTAGCTGCAGGTTTCTTAGCTGCAGGTTTCTTAGCTGCAGGTTTCTTAGCTGC
>PATJ01000039.1 GCA_002713545.1 Acidimicrobiaceae bacterium | reverse complement strand
GTAGTCATCGCGAAGCCACTGAAGGCACTTGCCCTGATATTTGAAAGGAGCCTGACGGTAAGTGCCACCCTCAACGGCGCACACAACCTCATCGGCACCCGAAACCAAAGCCTGAGCGTTGGCGACCATGAACGGAGCGTAAGTCTGACCGATTTCGCACAACAGGCGAGCTGTGGCATCCGGTACAGCATCGAACGGCACCCAACCTTCTTCGCCTTCAACCGGCAACCACGACAGGTCATCGACACGGTCAACCCAGCTTATGACCTTAGGTGCCCGTGTCGCAGCGACAGCCATAGGCGTCGGATCCCATTTCGCCAACTGTGTGAGCTGACCATAAATCCCAAAATCGCCTCTACCTGGCCGGTCGCCGAGAAGAAAATCGTTACTCGAGAACAACTGAGTGAGAATATCTAACAGACGCTCATAGGAACTCTCAATGATAGGAGTGTTCTCCTCAGTGGAACCCACAAGAGCACGACGACTAATCTGACGCGAAGTGATGAAATCGTAGCTCTTCTGAAGCTGATCGCTGTTCATCTGAAGATCACGTGAGACCGGCAACAGATGACCGGCTTTATCGATATCAGCATCATAAGTCCACCGGTAGTGGTACATGGCTTTAGTCACCCACTCATCGCCAAAATCCTCAATCAGACCGTCGATGAACGCCAGAGCAGGGTCAGAGGGTATGACACTTCGATCCGAGTACTCGTTTTCGAGACGCATGATCTGAGGTGACGAATCTACAGTAGCTTCACCGTGGCTGCCGTCAGAGTTCGGGTAGACGATCACAGGAATGATAGGAACCGGAGCGGCAGGCAGATCATCCCACTTCGAATCACGCAGAACCCAACGGAACGGAATGTGCCGGTAGCGCAGAACAGCACGTATTTTAAGCGTGTAAGGCGAACCGTACTGGCCGGCCAAGATGAGAGGATGCTCATTCATCTATAAATCCTTACAGAAAACGCTGAAGGTGTAAAAGCCACGTTGTCACTTCTTTGTTGTAAATTCTATTTATGCCCAGCTCCGCTAAGAAAACTTTGTTATCACCATCAAAGATCACTGCTTGGCTCGATTGCGAACACTATTTAACTCTGAAAAATAATCCTGAACGCCGACGAAACAGAAAACAGAGTAGAGGGACATCAGATAGTGAGAAAAGTGAAACCCTTCAAGAGGAAGAGATTGGAATCCTTGAAGCGCCAACCGATTTTGCTGACATGCTCAGAAAAAAAGGCGATCTGCATGAAAGAAAATGTCTCGAAAACTATAAAGAAAAATTCGGCAGTTCAGTTTTCGAAGTCCCTGAACAAAACAGAGAAGAAGGAGAATCATTTGAAGCTTGGGTAGAACGCGTAGGGAATCCGATGAACGGCGAATACGAAATAATTTTCCAAATGCCCTTCATATACGAAGGGGTAAGAGGGATAGCAGATTTTCTTGAAAAAACTGAAAACAACGGAAAAGTAGTTTACGAACCTGTCGATTCGAAACTTGCCCGTGCAGGAGCAAAACAAGGACACCTTTTACAACTGCTCTTTTACACCGAAGCAGTAGAAGACTTAACAGGAGAAAGGCCTGAAAAAATTCACGTTGAACTTGGTTCAGGGGAAAGAGAATCATTTCTAGTGTCCGACTACTGGTGGTACTGGCAAAGACTCCGAAAAAAATTGATAAAAGTTGTTGAAACCGATTCGAGTACGGACACTAAACCAGAAAAATGCTCACACTGTGGGATCTGCGAGTTTTACTGGGAGGAATGCAGACCAGAGTGGCGTGCTAATGATTCACTTGTTTTTCTCTCAGGTGTACGTAAAACCCATCAAGTTGCATTAAAGAAAGTTGGCATTGAAACACTTACAGGCTTAGCAGCGATACCCGAAAGTCACCTATCAGAAGTTTCTGAATATAATTTCGACGAAGAATCAGAACAAGTATTCCAAAAAGCAATCAATATTTGGGCTAAAAAATCTGGCAACAACCTGGATGACATTCACTCAGAATGGAATGCTAATCAAAAGAAGCTCCCAGAAATTGAAATCAACCAGTTGCTAAAATTATGGAGACAGGCGCGATTGCAAGTAGTAACAGCCCAAACCAAAGAGATTCCAACACACTTCTTTTCCGAGCAGGAAATGCTCGAAAAGGTGACCGAACGGGAGAAATCCAAAAGAGGTGAATCTCTTCTGCACCTACCTGAGATGAACGAACACGACATCTACCTTGATTTTGAAGGGCACCCTTTCTGGCAGATCAAAGAAGGAATTATTTTTCTTTTTGGATATTTAGAAAAAAAAGACGGAAAGTGGGAATACGTTCAACTCTGGTCGCATGACAAGGCAACCGAAAAAGAAAAAGCCACACAACTAGTTGAATTTCTTCACGACCGTTACAAAACACACTCTGAAATGAACATCTATCATTACAACCACACCGAACGGGCACTGCTGTCAGACCTAATGAACGATGGAGACCCGACATCATCCATCGTTTCGATATTGGGTCATAATTTTGAAGACAGTCCACCGGAGAAACAAAAACTCGATGAATTGGTTAACGCAGGTACCTTTGTCGACCTTCTAGCCGTCGTTCGAAACAGTCTCCAAGCGGGAACCGAGTCTTACAGTCTCAAAGAAATGGAACTCTTAGCCGGATTTACACGTAATCGTAAAGACCTCGCAGAGAGTGGAGAAGTAAACGGCGATGGCAGTATAGACAAAGGTGCAGGCGCTGTTTTCGAATTTGAACTCTACGCAAATGCCGACTTATACGGAATAGAAAAAGATGAAGACAGGCTAAAGAGAATTGCTGACTACAACAAAGATGATGTAGAAGCCACACGAGAACTCCACGAGTGGTTAATTAGAAAACGTGAAGAAAACGAAAGACTACCTGACGCAACCTCACCCATTCCAGAAGACCAAGAAGAAGAGACTAAAAGCGAGTACATGCAGAGAGTTGAGATCCTCAAGGAGAAAATCATCAGCAAAATAGAGGAGGAACGCAGTGGAATCTGAAAACTTGAATCAGTACCTCTTGTTGTTCAACTTGCTCGAATATTGGGATCGCGAATGGCGAAAAAACATTACAGACACATGGATTAGGTTTGAAGCTTGCGATATTAACGACCCGGACACACTAGTAGGACTCGACTATCAAGGAAGCTTTCCGCCACCGTCACCGCGTGCCAAAAACCCTTCTCAGAGGTTTTCCTTTGACCCGAAACAGATCGTCGACTCAAGCATCACAAATTTATGCTTTTTTGACAGTTTCGGAGAGTTGGTCGAAGTTGACGTAAGGGAACTTGATCGATTTAAAGGAGAGGTTACTGTTGCTTGGAACACCAACGCAGAAAATTCAGGGGTAAGACCAGAAAGCATCAAGACCCTAACCTCCTACAGTTGGTTCCCACCAAGAAATAAACGAGAAGCGCTTCTAAAATTCGCTGATGATTTCCTAGAAAACCCTGAATCTGAAATAGTTTCATTCGCACTCTTTCGGAGAGAACCTCCAGCGCTCTCAATTGACCTAAAAGACAAAAAATTTCAGCCAGACCTCGATCATCTCAAGAAAACCGCTTCCGCTCTTAACAACTCTTATCTAGCGATCCAAGGGCCTCCGGGTACAGGCAAAACATGGGCAGGAGCACGCATAATCCACCATCTGGTAACAGTCGAAAAGAAAAGAGTAGGGATCACAGCACAAAGCTGGTCGGCGATAGAAAACCTTTTGGAAGCCACAGTAAAAGTGTTTGAAAAAGAAAGAAACGAAAACCTCGAATCTGGGTTGGAACCGTTGAAAGCAGTTTTGAGAAAATCAAAACCAAAAGACAAAGAACCTATAGAGGGTGTTACCTATACCACCAACGACAAAGGCAACTTGTTCGCAGATTTTGATCTTGTTGCTAGCACCACATGGTTTTGGGCGCATGAAAATTTCAACGAGGAAAACAAATTCGACTATCTGGTTATTGACGAAGCAGGCCAGCTGGCACTTGTTGACGCTCTGGTTTCAGCAAACGGAGCTCGAAATCTTCTACTACTCGGAGACCCGCAACAACTCTCTCAGGTGACACAGGCCTCCCATCCATTCAGAGCTGGAGTGAGTGTTTTTGAACATATTCTGAATGACAAAGACACCATTGAAAACGACAGAGGGGTTCTGCTTGATAAGACATTCCGGCTACGCCCTGAGATATGCGAATTTATCTCAGATCAGTTCTACGACGAAAAACTCACATATGACATCACATGCGAAAAACGGAAACTGGTCAAGGGGGAAAATGGTTTACTATGGCACCCCGTGTCGCATGAACAAGACTGTGTGAATCAATCAGAAGAAGAAGCCAAAGTTGTTGCAGAGATAATTAGTGAACTTCTCGGCTCAGAATGGAAAACAATAAACCAAGAAAACGACTCACCCACAGAAGAAAGCAAGAAACTTGCAGTTGATGATTTCATGGTTGTAGCTCCATACAACGCCCAAGTTCGCATGATCCAAACGAAACTCTTAACCTCAGATATAGACGGAATTGATAAGGATACTGTCAAAGGTATGGTCGGAACCGTCGACAAATTCCAAGGTAGAGAGGCCCCAGTAGTTATTTATTCTCTTACGACTTCCAGACAAGAACTTGCGCCCAAGGGCAGAAAAGACGACTTTCTTTTTTCCCCTAACAGGCTCAACGTCGCAGTAAGTCGCGCCCAGTGTTTAACTTACATTGTGGGCACAGAAGAACTCATCAGCACTCGAGCGAACTCAATCTCGGAAATGAAAGCTCTTAACCATTTCTGCCGGTACGTAGATGACTTATCTGAAAAGATTCAAGCATGAGCGACCCTCTTTTAGAACCTTATGTTTTCAAGCATTTAAAACTAAAAAACAGGGTTTTCTCATCTTCTCACGAGCCTTCCTATTCCGAAGAGGGAATGCCAAAAGACCGCTATCGTCTCTACCACGAAGANAAAGCAAAAGGAGGAGTGGGNCTCACAATGACCGCAGGTTCTGCTGTGGTAGCTGAAGACAGCCCTCCAGTTTTCGGAAACTTATACGCATACGACGATGCTATTGTTCCATGGCTCCAACGACTAACAGACGGAGTTCACGAACACGGAGCAGCGTGCATGATACAACTGACGCACCTTGGACGCAGATCCGTTTGGTCACATAACGATTGGCTGCCAGTAATCGCACCATCTTCAATAAGAGAACCAGCGCACCGTGCCATACCTAAAGAAGCCGAAGAATGGGACATTGCCAGACTGGTAACCAAGTTCGCAGACGCAGCAGAGCGCATGAAGGCAGGCGGTATGGACGGAATCGAAATTGAATCCTATGGACACCTTTTCGATCAGTTCTACTCACCGATAACAAATACNCGTGATGATGAGTACGGAGGAAAACTCGAAAACCGACTCCGATTTTCAAAGATGGTTCTAGAAGCAATGAGAGAAAGAGTAGGTAGCGAGTTCATAATAGGACTCCGAATGTCAATAGATGAACTAGAACCAGGTGGACTTGACCAGAACGCAGGTTTGGAGATATTAAAGCAATTTGAAAGCAGTGGTCTCATAGATTTTGTCAATGTAATACGAGGGCTCGTAGCCACCGATGTNCAACTCACTGGAGTTATACCCATCCACGGAATGCCATCCGCACCACACCTAGATTTTGCNGGAATCGTAAGAGAAAACACAGATCTAACAGTACTTCACGCTTCAAAAATAGATGACGTAGCAACAGCAAGGCACGCAATATCAAGTGGGAAACTTGACCTCGTAGGAATGACCAGAGCCCATATAGCTGATCCTCACATAGTCCTCAAAATTATCGAAAATAGAGAGGAACAGATACGGCCATGNGTAGGAGCGACCTATTGCCTCGACGGGATTTANGAAAACGGAGAAGCTCTTTGTATACACAACGCAGCCACAGGGCGCGAAGCAAAAATGCCACACGTTGTAAAAAAAGCTTCAAAACAACGAAANGTCACAGTAATAGGAGCAGGTCCGGGTGGCCTAGAAGCGGCACGAGTTGCAGGCGAAAGAGGTCACAAAGTAAAGGTTTTTGAAGCTATGCCATGGGCGGGCGGACAGTTATCACTTGCTGTAAGAAATCCAAGGCGTCAAGATTTACAAGGAATTATCGACTGGAGATTAGACGAACTGAAAAGGCTCGGAGTTGAAGTTATTTACAACCATCCGGCAGAGCTGGGTGATATCACTTCTTTAGAACCAGACGTAGTAATAGTTGCAACAGGGGGATTGCCGCAACTCCCACCATTGGAAACAGGTCATAGCAACGTAATTACTTCGTGGGATGTTCTAAGTGGCGAGTCTAAGCCTGAAGGAAGCGTTATTTTCTATGATGATAATGGAACTCATTCGTCTTTATCAGCTGCCGAACTGCTAGCAGAAAAAGGAACAAACCTAGAGATAGTTACACCTGAAAGAACACTAGGGGTCGATATAGGAGGAGTTAACCATGTTCCGTATGCCCGTTCATTTAACGAAAATGATGTTCGAGTAACTTTAAATCAGCGAGTGCTAAGAATAGAAGAGAAAGACTCTCAACTCAAAGTAGACATAGGAAGCGACCACTCAGATCACTTTTCCAGCCGGATAGTCGACTGGGTGGTAGTTGATCACGGAACTCTGCCAAACGCTGATTTGTATTTTGAATTGAAACCCTATTCAAACAACGGTGGGGAAGTAGATTACGACGCTCTGATAAAAGGTAACTCACAACCGCAAAACGAAGATGGCAGCAAACTATTTAACCTGTATCGAATAGGAGATGCTGTAGCGAATCGAAATATTCACGCGGCTGTCTATGATGCCCTGAGGTTGGTCAAAGACATCTGACTAATGTCTTTAGTTCTAACTCTTCCAATCAGAACGCGGGCTACCGTTTTGGATTTCAGCCCTTCGCTGTTCAACGAAAGCATTCAACTCCTCCAACATAGAGTCTTCCATAGATGGTTTTTCATAGTCTTTAAGCATCTGTTTCCAAACAGTATTTGCCCGCTGTCCCGCAGTTAGGCTGCCTTCATCTTTCCATTTTTCGTAACTATCCGTGTCGAAAACTCGGGGTTGAAAAAAAGCATCTCTGTAATGGCGCATAGTGTGGGCAGTGCCTAAGAAATGATTCCCAGGTCCAGCTTCTTCGTAGGCATCCCAGGCAAAATCTTCCTCTGTCATACTTACACCGTTAGTAAATCTGGTTAACGCACCAAGAGTTTCAATATCTAGAATCAGTTTCTCGTAACCACTTGTCAAACCGCCTTCCAGCCACCCGGCAGCGTGAAGAATGAAATTCGTACAACCTTGGACAGTAGGCCAGATCGTACTAGCAGACTCATACCCTGCTTGAGCATCAGGAATACGCGAAGCTGTGTAGTTGCCTCCTGATCTGAAAGGAAGACCGTAATGGCGAGCCATTTGAGCGCTTCCATAAAGAGCCAGGTTGCTTTCAGGGCTCCCGAAACCAGGAGCACCAGTTTTCATATCGACGTTAGGCAAAAAAGGACCCTGAATGCACGGTGTGCCAGGGTTTAGCATTTGAGCGTAAGCAATAGCGAAAAGAGACTCCGCATTTTGTTGAGCTATAGCAGCAGCCAGAGTGGTTGGCGACATAGCTCCCACAATGATGAAAGGAGCGAGAATCATCGCCTGTTTCGCTTCAGCGTAAACCTCCAGAACACTGAGCATGCGTTCATCCATACGCATCGGAGAAGAGATGCTAACAATCGATAGGGAAGCGGGATTTTCCCTAATCGCTTCCTTGCCAAAAATTATTTCACTCATCGTGACCGTGTCACGGGCATTGTCGGGATGTATCACATTGCCCATAAAAGCCTTGTTGCTAAGNGTCATATGCGCCATGAGCATGTCTAGATGTCTCTCATCTACACCCACATCATTAGGTTCGACTAGAACCCCACCCGCATGGTGAAGTTCTGGTGTCATATAAACCAATTTTGCAAAATTATGAAAATCTTCAAGAGTTGAAGGTCGTCGACCTCGGTCAAAATCGTGAACGAAAGCCGGTCCGTATACGGGGGCAAAAATGATCCGATTCCCACCAACAGGCACATTACTCCTATCGTCACGAGCCAACTGAGTGAAAGTCTTAGGAGCCAGATTGACAAAATTCATCAGAGTGTCTTCATCTATTTTGACTATTTCACCATCTACCTTCGCCCCATTAGCTTTTAGATTCTCAAGCGCTGGAGCATGATCGATGAGCAGCATCCCAGTCTCACTGAGAAGCCTCATAGAAGCATTGTGAATAGTTTGAATATCTTCCTCTGTGAGAACCTCAGTAGGTGCCAAATTGTAGGTGAGAGTTTCAACGCCTTCCAGAACTGCCGGCTCTTGGTCTTGGTGACGGCGTGACCCACGTCGCCCTGTTCGTTGAGGGCTCATTTAAGATCTATTTCCTTTTATATTTCAACTTAAAATCAATGTCAGAATATTCGTCTGGCACCTCACCCGAAATTATCTTATGNGCAGCGATGCGGCCTAGTTCGTCTGAAGATTTTGCGGAATAACCATTCCCAGCCAATAAAACGTGAATACCCGATTCATCAATTACGTCAATAAATTGTCGACCTGTTGAGGATCTAGAAACTGCGCAACTTTCTGTTTTTATATTCACAAAACTAGTATTTGGAAGAAGACTAAAAAGTTGTGACTGTAACCAGTCTGCAATTGCTTGATCGCCGTCGCTTTGAAACCACTTGACCAAATTAATCTCAGGGTCTGACATAGGGCGGCTCTCAGAATGCCCAATCTTTATGTATATTTTCCGATCGGGATATCTGATAGGTGGAAGCAGGTAAATACCCTTCTCGATCTCAGATTCATGTCTGAAAATAACTGATGGCATTTTTTCAAGTTCCATCACGTTCTCTTCTCTCAATTCAGCTAAGACAACAGTGCTTTCACAAATTTCGAGGTCCAACTCTTGACTATCTTGAATCAGTCTTTCGCTAAAAACCCCAGACGCTACAAGAACCTCATTAGCTTTAACTTCTTTACCGCTTTCAGTAAAAACTTCAAAAAAGTCTTCACATTTTTCAATATTTGAAACAGACTCGGTGAGTATCTCACTTTTCGCATTCAGAACCATTTGACTCTGAGCTTTGATTAAATTACGCGGATTTACATACCCTCCTGTTGAATGTTCGTAAACCCCCGAAACTNCATCATCAAATGCAAAATAAGGAAAAGCATCTACAAGCTCACTATTAGTTAAAGATTTGTAATCAACTCTTAGCTGCTGAGCTGTATTGGTTATACCGGAGATGTAATCCTCGACTGGTGATACCGCTATATGACCAGCAGCTTCGAAAAAGTTGATACCCGAGGATTCCTCCAAGTCTCGATACCTTGATATCGAAGCTTCTGCTATACGCGCACAGTACAAGTCAGTGTCGATAATGCGAGTTATGCGACCCGAATCGTAATGACTGCCAAACACTCCGGAGTGTTCAGATCGCACCAGAGGTTCATCTGGACCAACAAGTAAAACGTTTAATCCCATTTCAGCGAGGTGTCTCGCAGCCGCAGAACCTAAAAGACCCTTACCTACAACGCAAACATCGCATACCAAGTCAGAGCTTGAGTTCATTATATGATTTTCGTCTTACATCAGAGAGGAAAGCCAAAGTATAAGCAGCAGCGACTACAAACAAAAGTGAACGGTAGCCGACTAGCAGAGCTGTGTACTCAAGAAGGCCACCAAGCACAGCACCTAAAACATTCGCCCCGAATGCGACTGTTGAATCTTTTTCACCTCTGAAACGTTCTGCAAAAATCAGATTGGCTATGAATATAGGAAGAAAAGCTAAAACCCCAGCAAAAAATAAGCGCATTATCGGACTTAAAGATAGAAGAGAATCCGCTGGAATGACCCAGTTAGCAGCTAAGGAAAGTGCAAGAAAACANTAGAGAATTTTCGGTTTCGGCAACTTAACTCTTTGACTTAACTCAACAGCAAATAAAACAGAGAATAAGACACTTATAAAAACAAGGGCGTTGACAAACCAAGTAGTTCCAAAAAGCAAAGCGAATTGAACCACGTTTTTAGTCTCTAGTAGTAGAAAAGCCAGACCCATAAAAAATACGTCATAATGCCGTCTGAAACCTGACAATGACCCTGCGGCAGCACGAACACTAAAAGCTGAAACTAGAAGAATCAACAAAGTGGTAAGAAGATAGAAGCCCGGAATATGAGCGTCTCTTAGGTAAGGAAAAGGTTGATCATCAGAAACGGGTGAAGGCGTATCTAACGAAGCAAACCAACTGGACTCATTTGGACAATCAAGCGAGCTTGGTGTATCTGTAGCGACTAAAACTGAGAGGAAGCGTGCCTCAGCGTCGATCACACAAGGGGATTGTGAGAACTCCTCAGCAAGGGTCGCAGCGTACCTGTCGACCAGCCACGACTCTCTCATGAAGTTATACATAGCAAAAACACCATCTGGTTTCAGATGCTCACGGTAGGATTCAACAGCCTCTTCGGTGAAGAGGTAACTTTCTAAACGAACAGAACCTTGACCTAAAACAACAGTTAGAGAGTCAGGCAGAGCTAAAAGTATCATGTCCCATTTTTTGGAGCTACTTTCAAGAAATGCTCGACCGTCATCAACATGAGTCTGAACACGAGGGTCGCTGTAAGGGTCGTTAGGNTGATATTTTTCGGCTATTTCTAAAAGTTTCGGATCGATTTCCACTGCATCAACGCTTAAAGCCCCTCTGTTGAGAGCAACAGCCACATCGTTTCCTGAACCAGCTCCGATTATCAAAACTTCTCCAGGACTTTCTTTTGTGTACATGTCATAGATGAAACCGTAAGGGGACTCATNATTTATGTCCGCCTGNCCCCAAGTAGCTACATCATTAATTTTCATAACGACACCACCGGAAGATTGGTCTTCCCAGGAGAGCGCATAATAAGGAGACCAGGCCTTATTAGGCCCAATTGATTCAACTGCTAGAAACACTACGAATAAAGCAACAGCGACTAGTTGCAAGAAAAATTTCTTCAAATTGCCATCGTGAACAAGTGCTAGAAGAATTACGCCCGCGATCAAACTCCAAAATATTGGTGGNAACCCAGCAAATGAAAGAACCGAGAAAAAAGCAACTCCTGCAATGGAACCAACCAAATCCCAACGATATGCGTCGAGTGGCTTAAGTTTAGAAAAACTCCTTGCAACACCATCAGCTAAACAGGCGACGCATGCAGCCACCACACAAAAAACAACTGTCAAAATGAACCATCTAGGAGGACCGACTGGGCGTTGATCGGCAAAGAAAATTAGGTCACTTCCNGCAACTTCGATATTAACGTCGAACAATTTAACGAAAATGATAAAACCTGAAAGGAAAAAAGGGGCCAGAGGAAATAAAGACTTTTCTGAACGGCTTGCCCATAAGAAACCTAAACCAATTCCCAGAAAGCTTCCTATGAGAACAAAATTTGAAAAATATGCTAAGTACACAATGTTTGCACCCAACCAACGAATCAAAGCCAGCTCAACGAAAAGTAAGAGAAAAGCCGAAATGGTAAGCCTGAAGCGAACTCCATTTATCGATGTTGTTTGCTCCATACCACTATCTTCTTTCAATGTATTACCCTGCACTGTAATGTTTGGGATCATGTCTATCGATTTAAAGAAGCAATATTGTGTGAGAAGGTATTGTTCGTGAAGGATTTTTGGATCTTGTTTTGTCGTTTAAGTTTTTTACTCATAATATTCTTAACCNTTTCTTCCTGTGGGGGAACTGATGAAGTGGAACAAGAAACTCTCGTTACGACAACTTTCGCAACTCTTTTTCCAGAGAACCAGTCAACAACAACTCTTCCCTCTCTTGACATTCCGGGATGGGAACCGCGTGAATTGCCTGCGCTGGAACAAAAAAAAGCCGAATGCCTATCTGAGATAGCCATAGAGCCTGTTGAGATTAAAGAAGACGGTCCACAAACAGTCACTGTCGAGCCAGGTGACACACTCGGTGTCATCGCGAAAAAGTTTGAAAGTACAGTTGACGATTTCATGCGAGCCAATTCAATGAGTGACCCAAATAAGTTGAAAGTGGGTCAAACCCTCATAGTTCCTCGCAAACGATCAGAAGAGAGAGAATTTCCAGACGGCCCAACTGTTTTTATACAAGACCTTGCTTGCAATATTGATACAGGCCTAGCAGCCTATGGTCCTGATCTGAAACCATTAGGCGGTTCGGGAAAAATTGAAGTTTATGTCAGTTGGCCACGGATAGAAGGGCCAAGAGAGTCTCCTAAAGTGAATGGCCGTATCAGAGGGCTCGTACAGGCAGAGATAAAAGCTTTTCTTGAAGAAATAACTAACAACGTCGAGAAATCAGGTTATGCGTGCAGGGCATTCACTGATCGTTGCATGTGGCTACAGGAGAATTACGAAGTGATGTTGGCAACAGATGACTATTTTAGTGTCCGTAATAACCGTAAGATCCTTTTCCCGAATCTTGTAAGTGATCAATCAGAAATAAAGACTGAAACATTTGACCTATCAACAGGAGAACCAATAAGTATAGAAGAATTGTTTAATCTCAATTCTGATTGGGTAAGAGCATTATCAGAGATCGCAATTACCAAACTGAACAATGAGGAATGGACAGATGAGAGGATGCTCACAGGTGCCGGTCCACAGATCTCTAATTTCAGTAGATTTAACCTTACAAAAGGAGGTCTGGTNATCTCTTTTGCACCATTTACAGTTGGAGGCGCCGGAACAAATGACATGTCCATAACCATTCCGTACAGCCAATTAGACGCCTATTGGGACATCGCTGGCCCAGTAGCAATGTTGTCACGAAATCCGTCTTAGTATCTTCCATGGACTTACTTGAAGTAATGAGAACAACATTTGCTTGTCGCGATTTCCAAAATGAAGAAATAGAAGACGAAGTTATCCATCGGATTCTTGATAATGCGCGTTTTGCCCCCTCGGGTGGGAATCGGCAAGGTATTCATGTGGTGGTCGTTAAAAACTCTGAGAAAAAAAGAAAATTAGGACAACTATGTGGACCTACTCTCTTACTTTATGCTGCCCAGCAAAAAGCTGGAGAAGTCCCATTTAACACTGTCCAAAGTTCATCTATTTCAGAACAAGAAATTGATACCAGCTCTGTTCACGACTTTGAAATGTTTAACAGGCTTCAAGAAGTGCCTTTACTTTTACTTGTAAGTATCGACCTTTCTGAAGTTGCTTCCATGGATAAAGATCTAGAAAGAATCGGCTTAGTCACTGGAGCTTCTGTCTATCCATTTGTTTGGAATATTCTTATGGCAGCGCGAAATGAAGGACTAGGGGGAGTCATAACAACGGCAATAGTTCCCGAAGAAGAATCGGTTCGCGAAATTTTAGACCTACCTGAGAACCATGCCATAGCTGCAATGATTCCGATTGGAAAACCAGTAAAGCAACTCTCTCAGTTGACAAGACGCAACGTTGAGGACTTCACAACAGTTGACTCATATAAAGGCAACGTTTTTAAAACTGACTCCAAATAGCAAGATAAAACACGCATCAAGTATTTGAAAAGCCACAAAGTTGCCGATTAGCTTCCGGGTGGTCTATAAGCAAGATCCTTTGCTTTGCCCGATGCGGCATCGATTTCTTCTGCAGTGATCAGAGGCGTGAGGCTTACATTGACCGCCCCTGTCGAGGAAACCGTCAGACTAACAGCCGCTGCAGATGCGTTATCTGGCATCTCACATATCCCAACTATGTCATCTTCACCGTAAGAGAAGTACATACATTCAAGGCTTCCACCCATAGATTCGATCAATGATCTCGCCTGATCAATCCTAGACGAACCGCCTTCGCCTAAAAGTCCTTTTGAACCTTCGGCTGTGTAGTTGCCTTTAACCAAAAAATGGGGCATTTCAACTCCTTTTAAATAGTAGGTATTAGCAAATATATACAAGAGTTGTTTAAGAGTTACCACTCGACGCAATTCGCCTCTATTCTTCAAAGATGGATTTAGGGGTAACTATTCATCTAACAGACCGGTGTATAGACATTAGGGAACTCGCAGTCGAAGCGGAACTCAGAGGCTTCAGTTCAGTATTCATACCAGAGCATACGCACATACCTTCAAGTCAAAAAACGCCTATTCCTACCGTTAGTGGTATTGCACCTGAAGATTACCCACGATTGCCCGACCCACTCATCTCACTTGCAGCAGCAGCAGCAGTTACGTCAAAAATCAGATTAGGAACTGGAGTGCTTCTTATCGCTCAACATAATCCTATAAATATTGCTAAAAGTATTTCCACACTTGATGTAATTTCAAAAGGCCGATTTGAAATGGGTATCGGATACGGATGGAACCGTGAAGAAATGTTTAACCATGGAGTTGAGTTCTCAACACGCAGAGAAAGAGTTCGTGAGACGATGCTTGCAGTGAAACAACTTTGGACAGAAGATGAAGCTGAATTTCATGGAGAGTTTATAGATTTTGACCCAAGTTGGGCTTGGCCAAAACCAGTTAAAGAAAAAGGACCACGAATCATGTTAGGTGGGGCTCCAGGCCCCACAATTTTCCAGCACATAGCAGAATTTGGAAACGGATGGATGCCTATAGGCGGTTCAGGTATAAAGGCTTCATTGTCAGATTTGCAAAAAGTTTGCGAATCTAACGAAAGAGACTTTTCAGAAATTTCTATAGTTCCTTTTGGAACAGTTCCAGATCAAGGAAAACTNGATTACTTCGAAGAATTGGGGGTAGACGAAGTAATTTTGAGAGTACCTGCAGGTCCACGAGAGCAAGTATTAGAAACTCTCGACAGCTATGTAAGTTTTTTAAAGTAAATAAAATATGAAATCAAAAGAGGTCTAAATGAAAGCTGATCTAGTAATTCGAGGTGGTTCGGTAATTGACGGAACTGGTTCCCCTGCGTTTACAGCTGACGTAGCTGTAGAAGGTGATCGAATAATTGAAATCGGCAAAGTCGATGGCAAAGGAAAAAAAGAAATTGATGCTGATGGTCAGATCGTCACACCTGGATTTGTAGACATACACACACATTTAGATGCTCAACTGGCATGGGACCCTATTGCAAGCCCGTCATGTTGGCACGGAGTCACCTCAGTGGTTCTAGGAAATTGCGGAGTAACTTTTGCACCTGTTTCAAAAGACGGAGCAACTGTACTTGCAGAAATGATGGAGTCAGTTGAAGATATTCCCGCTGAAAGTATCCTCAACGGACTCTCATGGAACTGGTCTTCGTATGGGGAGTATTTAGATGAGGTAGAGGCCTTGCCAAAAGGAGTAAATACGGGTGGCATGGTAGGACACTGCGCAGTGCGTCTGGCAGCTATGGGTGAAAGATCACTCGATGAAACGCCTGCAACTCCCGANGACATCGAAAAAATGCTTCCGATGATCAAAGAAGCACTTGATTCAGGAGCACTTGGCTTTTCGACGTCAAGAACTTTTCTTCACAAGGTCCCTGACGGACGCTGCGTGCCTGGCACTTATGCAACCTCAGAAGAGCTTTTGGCATTCGCTGAGGTGATGGCCCAATACAAAGGAACAGTTTTCGAAGCAGCACCAAAATTGGGAGGAAACGACTCAAGAGAAGAAATAAAGATGTATGGCGACATCAGCAGAATAGCCGAATGTCCCGTTACCTTTGGCTTAACTCAAGTTGATATAGCTCCCCAACTGCACTTACAAGTTTTAGATTATGTCGAAAAAGAGAATTCACTTGGAGCAGACATACACCCGCAAACAACCTCAAAACATATAGGAGTGTTGCTTGGCCTAAGTGCAAGAACCCCGTTCGATCGGGCTGAAGGTTGGGCAGAGATGGCGGATCTCTCACTTGAAGAAAAAATAGTTCGAATGTCTAATACGGAGACACGGGAAAAACTAATAAAGGCTGCTCAAGAAAGATTAGAGACCCTTCCATTGGATTGGAGAAAGTTCTACCCCCTCCCAGATAATCCGGTAAGACACGATTTTAAGCCTGAAGAAAGCATTGCAGCAAAAGCAGAGAAACGGGGAGTGTCCATACCCGAACAGTGGATAGACGAAGCATTAGAGCTCGAAGGTAAGCAACTTTTTATACTCCCTGTTCTAAACCAAGACATGGAAGCAGCTGCCGAAATGTTGACTAAGTCATACGTGACTCTGGGATTAGCAGATGCAGGGGCACATACAAAACAAATAATGGATGCGAGTCAACCAACTTTTTTCTTAACACACTGGGTGCGGGAAAAAGAAATGTTTAGCCTCGAAGAAGGAATTCGTAAAATGACTTCAGACACAGCTGATCTCTTCGGTATTCAAAACAGAGGTCGTCTGAAACGAGGGTCCTTTGCGGATATAAATATTATAGATTTTGAAGACATGTCACTTGAATATCCCGAAATCGTTAACGACTTCCCGGGAGGCGCAGGAAGGTTCATTCAGCGATCAACCGGTTACTCTAAAACCATCGTAAACGGTGAAGTTTTCATGCAAGACGGTGAGCACACCGGTGCCCTAAATGGGAAAATGTTGAGAAATTAGACAAACAGTTGCTTAAATGCATGGATCCCTCTAGTTTCAGAATATGGCAGAAGACAACTACGAAGACCTTACCGAGTGCGCTCTGAGTGAAGAACTTGAAGCACAGCTAGTCAATACAAACCGAGAATGTGTTTTTATGTGGACTAACAAAAAAGGAGAAGCCTTCGGTGTGGTCATGGCTTATTTGCCAAAAGATGGAAAAATTTGGATGACAGCCGCAGAAAGAAGAGCCCGAATCTCAGCAATAAGAAGATTTCCAAGAGCCTCAGTATGTATTAATAGCACAGGAACATCAATGGGTGGAGGAAAGACAGTTACCTACAAAGGAGACTGTGTAGTACATGATGACCGTGAAATAAAAGACTGGTTCTACCCTGAATTTGCAGCATTCCTACGACCCGATGAAAATCAAGCACGCATTTTCAGAGATTTTCTTGATTCGCCTTCAAGAGTGGTAATTGAGTTTACTCCTGATTACAAGCTCAGCTATGACGGTGACTTGATGTGGTCACGATCACCGGAACTGATCAGAAGTAAAGAGGAAAGAGCTTCGCGCACTTCTGAACCCAAAAACACTTAATAATGCCAACATCGGGCAAAGAAGCTCCGGGCGTTCTATTTATGTGTGTGCATAACGCGGGACGCTCNCAAATGGCTGCGGGTTTGTTAAAGCATTTAGCTGGGAACAGGCTCAAAGTTTTCTCGGCAGGTTCCGAACCTGCCGGTGAATTGAACCTTGCAGCCGTCGAAGCTATGGCTGAGATGGGGATAGATATTTCTGAAAATATTCCAATGCGGTTCAACGAAAGCCTGATGGAAGAAGTCGACGTAGTTATAACAATGGGGTGCGGGGACACATGCCCAGTTTTGCCGGGTAAGAATTACTTAGACTGGCAATTAGATGATCCNGCTGACCAAAAAATAGAGACGGTAAGAGAAATTAGAGATCAAATTGAAGACAAGGTGCGCTTACTAATAGAAAAAATATTATGAAACAAAATTATTTACATGAGATACTCGAACTCGAAGACGCTCAAAAAGATGAATTAGCAGCAGCTTTTGAAAAAGTTCTATCTATAAATGGTTGGGTCAATGTAGAACCTGTAGTGGAAGACGACTCACGAGGCGAAACACCGGGTTTATTTAGTTGGTTTTCAGCAAGAGGACCACAAGTGCCGGTCGGAACGATGGTTTTTGAAGGAGAAGACAGTTTGGTGTCTTTAGGAATAGCACACGGCGCGGGAAGAAACGCAAGTGAAATTCTTGAACATGAAGGAATTCATGCACCTGTTTCTTGGCAACTAAAACAAGACCATCCGAAACGTGGTTTCGTTTGGGAGGTTAGAAAAGAAGAGCTTGAAACAAGCTCAGCGGCTGATTTCTTGATGGAAGCTACTTATAAACTATGCCCAGCGGTGCAAGAAAGATTATGGATTGCTGCTGTCAACCGTTTGGATCGAACTCACTGACAGCTTGAAGAATAAGCTCTATGACTTTTTCTGAATCTACTTCATAGTAAACATTGCAGTTTTTTTCGCTACTAACCCATTCTCTTTCATCGACGAGTGTCTGTCCTCTAGTATGAGAGCCTTCAAGTTCAATTACTACAGACCTAAGTTTGCTCGTGAAAAGATCAGGGTGGGTGACAGCTAAAACAGCACAAGGGTCGTGCATAGCTCCTAAATTCGATCCCGTTTCTGTTCCATGAGTCCTGCCATTAAAACTGAGAAGGTCGCCAGCTGTTTTAGCGACGGGAGTGCCTAATGCGTAACAATAATCAGCATGCATTGAACCCATCAGAACTTGGTGGGTGAGATTAAGCCCTAGCATATTCAAATGTGCACCTGATCTAAAAACTAAATCAGCAGCTTCAGGATCTGCAAAAATATTAAACTCAGCAGCGGGGGTTACGTTCCCAACTCCTGCGCCGCCACCCATCAAAGTAATTGAAGCGACTCTGTTAACCAAAGACGGATCAGCTTTTATGGCAAGTGCAATGTTTGTCAGCGGTCCAATTGGCACTAAATGTATTCCTTCTTCCTCACGAGTTTTTTCTAAAATAAAACCAACCGCGTCATCAGAATCAGCAAGATCATCAGGCTCAGGTAAGTCAGTATTACCAAGCCCTGTTTGTCCATGTACATGAGAAGCATGAAAAGGTTCACTCGCGATGGGCCTAGATGCACCGCTATGAAGAGGCGTATCGATATTGAGAAGTTTTCTCATTTTCAATGCATTAGAAGTCGTATATTCAACTGGCACATTTCCAGATACTGAAGTGATACCCACAATATTTGCCCACCTGTACGCAGTAATAATTGCTATCGCATCATCAACGCCCGGATCGCAATCAAGAATAATTTTCGGTTTAGATTCAGAAGTCATAAGAGCAACTTTATATTTCACCTAAGAACGAGTCGACTTCTGAGCGTGTGGGCATTGAGATCTGCGCTCCGTAAGTGGTTGTTGATAGAGCACCCGCAGTTACAGAATATTCAACACTTTCCAGAAAACTCAAACCTCTTGATAACGATTCAGCCATCGAACCACAGAAAGCATCGCCTGCTCCAGTAGTGTCAACACTTTCAACTGCTGGTGAAGAAATCAACTCCGTTTGTTTATCTGAAACTAGTAATGCGCCTGCGCTTCCCAAAGTCACTATGACTGTTTGAATGCCAAGACCTTTAGCCGCAGCTTCCAATTCGTCAAGGTTTTCAAAACTTTCCTTATTGGATAAACGTGCCAGCTCTATTCGGTTTGGGATGAGTACATCTATTTTTTCCAACAACTTTTTTGAGATATCAACTACAGGTGCAGGGTTCAGAATTTTAATTCCACTCGCCATTTCAACGGCAACTTCTAAACATTTAGTTGAGATTTCCAGCTGCATCAGAACGACTTGTGCAGATTCGACTATTTCCTTAGCCGCAACTATATCTTCTTGAGTTAAAGCACTATTAGCCCCAGAATTTACAATTATTGAATTGTTACCTTCTGCGTCAACCCCAATCATCGCATTTCCGGTAGAGACTTCTGGACGAGAAATAAGAAAGTCACAGTTAACATTTGCGTTTTTTAGACTTGATCGTAATATCTCACCTTCTTGATCAGAGCCTATACAACCGACAAACGAGACCTCGCCTCCGAGTTTTGATGCTGCTACAGCCTGATTGGCACCTTTCCCACCAGGGGTCTTAATGAAACTGTTTCCTAAAACAGTTTCTCCCGGTACAGGTAAGCTGGCCACAGAAGATACTAAATCGATATTTGCGGAACCTATTACTACGACTCTATTTGATTCACCCAATTAAAAAATTTTCTTTCCCACTTATCTAGCATCCCACTTAATTAGTGGTTTAGCTATAGGGAATAATATCTAAAAGATAATTGTCTATTTAAGTATTTTAATTAATTGATGATTTTTGCTCTGACCGGCTATTTGCATCAGCCAAAATCTTCTTTGCGATTTCGGGGTTTTTATGAAGCATGGTTGCAAACTCACGTCTGTTTAATGCTTCAAGAATTAAGTCAGTTTCAGCAGTAACAGTAGCTGACCTAGGTCCTTCACCGAGAAGACTCATTTCGCCAAAAAAATCACCCGGACCTAATTGGGCGAATGTATTTCCTTCTCGACTAACCGAAGCTGTTCCACTGCGGATGATCATGAATTCTCTTCCAACATCTCCTTCTCGGACAACAGTTTTTCCTGAATTTATATTTACAGCTGTCATGAGTTTTTTAAGAGCCTTTATTTCGGATTTAGAAAGTCCCGAAAAAAGAGGGACCTGATTCATTTCATTGGGTAAAGATTTTGTTTTCATAACTACCATTTCTTTATTTCCTACACATATATTCTGTTGGCTAATAAAATATTAAACTCACAAGGTGACGTTTTTCACCTGTGTCGTGAGGCTCAGATCGAAAAGTTATTTAATCGCTACGGGGGCTACAGGAGATCCAACACCTCCCAGAAACGGTTCTGGAGTAGCGCTTAAGAAGAAGTCATAGATTCCGTCATTTTCGCATGCATGAGCTAGAGATTCCAGATTCCAATTTTGCCCCTGTGTCAGACCCATATCTACCAAATGAAGCATGTGAACGGCCATCGGGACATCTTCAGATGGGTAAACCTCAAATGCGAGAGTGTCATTAGCTACTGCAGCTACCTCATGGTCGTGTAACCATTCGACCGTAGAAAGCGAAAACCCTGCATTCGAACCGTCTCCAGAGGGACCCAGACAATAGGCCATACCACCTTCAGATTCATATATAGACATTCTTCCGGTTCTTACCAGCACGATGTCGCCACTCTTAATTTCCACATTACCTAACGCGGCTGCATCGTCTAGATCTTCTGCTGTTATTGCATATGGACACTCCAAGACATCAACCCCTTTAGCTCTAGCAACATCTAAAAGAACACCTCTTGAGCAAACAGTTCTTAGATTTTCTATACCGCAACGCGTTGCGCCTTTATCGCTAGTAATTGTTTCAGATGAGTAACCGTTATAAACGAGACCATTGTAGGAAGCGTGACAGAGACCGTCCCAATGGGTTCCAGCTTGTAGGCCCATCTGAATTGCATCATCACTAGTGTGGAAACTATCAAGTCCGGCTTCGCTATCTATAGGTTCATTAACTGAGATCATTTCTAGAAGCGGATTAATGCGTCCTGGTATAAAACCAACTTGGATGCCTTCTTTTTCAAGAGTTACCGCTAGCGGAAATCTTTCTCCAGTTCTGATGCATCCGGCGGCATTTTTTACAACCTCTGAAGTAATGAAATTAAGTGTTCCAAGCTGATCATCATCGCCCCAGCGTCCCCAATTCCTAACTCGATTAGAAATTTGAAGAAAACCTTTAGGTAAAACCATTCTTACCTCCTACACAAGGTTAACCGGAGAGCCGTTTACGTTGTGGCATTAATAGCCTTTCTTGATGTCGACTAGACCATCAAGAGGTAAACCCGAAAGCCATTTTTCGAGATTTGATAAAAACAAGTCGTGAAGTTGATCCAAAAAATCTGGACTTGCCCATGAAATATGAGCACTTAACTTTACTCTTGGGTCGGAGTAAAGCCAGTGCCCTTCAGGCAGCGGTTCAGGGGTAACAACATCCAAAGAAGCTCTATTGATTTGGCCCGATTCAAGGTTTTCGAATAAAGCTTCTTGATCCACGATGTCACCCCGAGCGATATTTACAAGGTGAGCTCCTGGCTTCATAAGTTTCATCAGACGGTCATTAACGATGTGATGAGTTTCTTCTGTAAGAGGAAGACCAATAACAACATGATCTGCTTCGGAAACTGCTTCTTCGAGCGTGGGGAGCATTTCGACATTCGGCACGGACGATTTACTTTTGCTGTTACGAACAGCGACAATTCGGCAACCGAAAGGTTCCAAACGTTTAGCGATTTCCTGATTTATTGATCCAAACCCCAGTAAGGCCACTGTTGCGCCAGAGAGCGTTTCAAGTGGAGCAAGAAACCAGTTTTCAGGTTCTTTGGAAATCCAACTTTCCGGAATCTTTTTTGTATGAGAGAGAATCATAGTGACAGCCCATTCAGCGATGGGTGTAGATGAAGCACCTCTAGAACAAGTAACCACGCAGTCGTTTAACATCTCAAAAGGCAATCCATCAACCCCATGAGCCATTATGTGAACCCACTTAACTCCTTTGTCTAAAAATTTAGGTAGTTCAGCGGTGTCACGCGTAGGTGTGACAAGAAAGATCTCCCCTCTGAGTTCTTCGTCAAGTTCCACCCCCGGAGAAACGTCGACAAAATTTACATTAGGGAAAGCTTTCTTTATTTCTTCAACACGGATGTAGCTGACGGCTTCCCACAATATCGAGACATTAGTATCACTCATTCTTAACCTATTTCTAATTTTTAGACTTCTACCTGGTTCGCTCCCGCAAGAGTGCTTCCTGAGCAACAGTTGCTACGTGAAGGCCATCAGAAGTGAAAATTTCTCCTGTAGAAAGACCGCGACCCCCATTCAGCCCATGAGACCGAAAATCATGAAATTGCCAATCATCTGCTCTAGCGTTCCTATGGAACCAAATCGCATGATCCAAACTTGCTCCAATGAATAGCTCTGCATAACCGCTCCAACCTTCACGAACTTCAGCTATTTTTGGATGAGAAGTGCTAACTGCTTCTGTAGGAACGTCATCGCTAGCAAAAGCTAATGCACAAGCTTGAAGAATTGGATCATCAGGAATAGGCCCATGAACTTTCAGCCAAGTAGCGGCCCTTCCGGAAGAAGAGGAAGAAGTGGGCTTTCGCTCTAAGAGGGGAGCCCAATTCTCAGATTCATAATCGTCTGGATTGCCGGCGTCATCTGGAAGAGAGGACTCCTGAATATCTACTTGTTCTTCATCTTTTTGGAATGAGCACGACAGATTTAAGATGGCTCCATCAGATTGGCGAGCTACAACTCTCCTTGTAGTGAACGAACGCCCGTTCCTTAGCCGGTCAACTTCGTATCTAATTGGTTCGTCACTAGTTCCACCCCTAATAAAGTAAGCGTGAAGTGAGTGGACACGACGATCTTCTTCAACTGTTGATGCGGCAGCTCTTAAAGCTTGAGCAACTACTTGACCACCATAAACCCTNCCCCANGGGTAATCGGGGCTTAGTCCCACATAAACATCTGGTCCATGTCCTTCTAGGTCCATAAGACTACAAAAGTCATCTATTTGTTCACCCATATCAACCTCCTTGGAGAGCAACTGCAGCGTGTAGAGCAACACCGTAGAGGAGAGCTGACTCGTTTATGCGCATACGGTTTGAATGGCAAGGGGGAGCGCTCAGTGAATCCACGATATCTTCAGGGCAAACACCTAAAAAAGCCATTACACCTGGAACTTTNTGAAGTAGGTATGAAAAATCTTCACCCCCCATCACAGGTGAAGGGAATTCGAAAAAACTTCCTTCACCAATGGTTTTTTCACATAGCAATGCAAAACGAGCAGCCTCGCCTGCATCATTTACAGTTACCGGNTANCCATCTGTGATCGTTACATCTGCAAGACATTTATGCGCTTTGGCTATTTGATCGCAAACTCGGATAACTGATTCTTTTATTTGATTCCTTGTGTTTTCAGAAACACATCTGATTGTTCCTTCAAAGAAAGCTTTTTCTGGAATTACGTTTGTTGTAGTTCCAGCCTCTATATGAGCAATAGTTACCAGAGCGGGATCAAAAGCATTCACTTCTCGGGTTACTGATGTTTGAATAGAATTTATCATTGAAGCCATTGGAGGTATCGGATCAGCGCAAAGGTGAGGAGNTGAAGCGTGGCCCCCTTGTCCGATAACAGTCACTTTGAGTTCATCAGTTGAAGCAAGCATTGCTCCTGGTCGACAGGCAACGAANCCAGTTGGTAAATTTGGTGTTACGTGAAGAGCAAAAGCACGTGTTACGTTTTCTAACACGCCTTCATCGATCATAATTCGCGCTCCTCCGGCTCCTTCTTCTCCTGGCTGAAACATGAACCTAACTGTTCCAGAAAACTGGTCGCGCATTCTCGAAAGAACTTTTGCAGCACCGACAAGCATTGCCGTATGAGCATCATGACCGCAGGCGTGAGCGCGACCCGGCTCGACTGAACAAAAAGTCTCTCCACTATCTTCGGTCATGGGGAGAGCGTCAGTGTCAGCACGCAAAAGAATGGTAGAACCATCGGAGGTCTTTGTCCCTTTCAAATCAGCGACAACAGAAGTTAGATTTTCCCCTGTTGTAATTTCAAGTGGAAGACCTTCTAAAGATTCGAGTATACGGTTCTGCGTTTTAGGATTATCTAGGTTCAGTTCTGGATGAGCATGGATATCTCTACGTACAGAAATCACTTCATCTAGAACGGTATTTGAAATTTCTAATATCTGACTCATATAGACATAATGCTCCAAATCATACGATTTCAGCGGACTGGGCGATTTGTAGGGCAGAATAAGTGTGTGTCTTTAAAAGATGAAGAAATATATGAAGCTATTTCCGAGATACTGCCAAAACTAGGGACTGAAACCTCGCCTACAGTTTTAGGAGCTGGTAGTGATGATCTAGAATCAGGCAAAAACTACCTACAAACCCTTGTTAAGGAAGGCTGGATGCTGCCCACTTGGCCTCGCGAGTACGGNGGCAGAGATTCGACTGCTGAAGAGGCCTCTCAGATTTCTCGAACTTTGGGTTTATTCGAAGGTGCAGATCTTTACCCCTATGGAGTTGGTTTGAGTCTTGTGGGTCCTGTTTTGATGGAATTGGGTACAAAAGATCAAATGGACAGGTGGCTTCTTCCTATTGCAAATGGTTCTGAAATTTGGTGTCAAATGTTCTCAGAACCTGACGCCGGTTCCGATTTAGCAAATGTAGCAATGACTGCGCAAAAAGACGGAGAAGAATGGGTTTTAAACGGTTCGAAAGTTTGGACTTCGAGAGGTGCNTATTCTAAATGGGGAATGTGTCTTGCCCGCACAGACCCCGAAACAACAAAACACTCTGGACTTACGATGTTTGCTATAGACATGGATTCCAACGGAGTTGAAGTTAGAACCATTGAACAGATGAACGGAGATAAACATTTCAGTGAAGTATTTGTTTCCGATGTGGTTGTTGAAGACAGAAATCGCATTGGCCAGATGGGAGATGGTTGGAAAATCGCAGTAAAAACTCTTGCATTGGAAAGGTCGAGTTTGGGAGGAAGGTCATTTGGCGGAGGTGATCAGTCAAATGGTCTTCCAAGCTGGCTAGAGGACTGGAAAGCCAAAGGCTATTTAGATGATCCCGTGCCAAGGCAAAAAGCGATGAAAGCATTCATGCTTCACCGCGTCAATCAGCTGACTATTTCACGCGCAGCAGCTTCAGGAAATAGCTCCGGCCCTGCGGGTTCTGGTGCCAAATTGAGAAGTGTTCTGGCATTTAAATTTCGCGCTTATTTATCAAAAGAATTTTACGGAGCAGAAGGAATGCTTATAAATGATCATGAACACATTGAATTTTTAACCGGACCATCGATGTCTATTCGTGGGGGCACNGATGANGTTCAGAGAAATATTCTTGGCGAGCGCGTGCTGGGTCTTCCTACAGAACACCGAGTCGACAAGGAAGGAACTTACAGAGAGTTGCTAAAAAGAAAGTGATCAGCGTTTGTCTATAGGTTCGACATCTCGTTCNGGTGACCCNATATAGATTTGACGAGGTCTTGCTATGCGAGAGTTTTGTGAGAGCATTTCGTCCCAGTGTGCTAACCATCCNGGAGTTCTTCCAATCGCAAAAAGCACTGTAAACATTTCAACTGGAAAACCCATTGCCTGATATGTGAGACCAGAATAGAAATCAACATTTGGGTAAAGTTTGCGNCTTACAAAATAATCGTCAGCCAATGCCACTTCTTCAAGCTTTAATGCCATATCTAACAGAGGGTTTTTACCCACGACCTCGAAGACTTCATGTGCTGTGTCTTTTACGATTCGAGCTCGTGGATCGTAATTCTTGTAAACCCTATGCCCAAAACCCATAAGACGTCTTTCGCCCGCTTTCACNGCATTTATGAAGCTATCGATTTGATCGTATGTCCCTATTTCTTCGAGCATCCGAATAACACTTTCATTTGCGCCACCATGAAGTGGGCCAGATAATGCCGAGCAAGCTGCTGACACAGTCAAATATGGATCTGCTAGCGAACTACCCACTACTCGACCTGCAGTAGTTGAACAATTCTGACTGTGATCTGCATGAAGAATAAATAAAAGATCTAGTGCACGTCGGAGTACAGGGTCTACTTCATGTTCAGAATCTCCCGGTCTGAACATCATTGAAAGAAAATTATTTGTGTAGTCCAGATCTGGATCTGGGAGCACGTAAGGGGTTCCTACGCTACGTCTATACGCGCTAGCTGCGAGAGTAGGCATTTTTGCTATCAGCCTGACNATCTGTTTTCTACGCACTAGNGGATCTTCTACATCCTTACTCTCCGGGAAGAAGGTTGATAGTGCTGCGACAGTCGACACTAAGACTCCCATAGCATGTGCATCATCTCTAAACCCTTCAAGAATCCTTTTNTGAAAGTTTTCGTGAATAGTGGATTCTTCTTGAATTTCTTCTTCCCAAGATNCAAGTTGNTCTCTTGTGGGTAGTTCACCGTTTAACAGGAGATAGGCGACTTCAAGAAAAGAGCATTCCTTACCAAGTTGTTCAATCGGGTAGCCTCTGTACCTTAGAAAGCCTGCATTTCCATCTAACTCTGTTACAGCACTATGGGCACCAGAAGTGTTTCCAAATGAAGCGTCATCAAACCAAATGCCTGGAAGCAGTTTTGACCACTCAGCNGAATCAACCCCGTTTTTATGTATAGGAATTTCTATTGAATCTCCGGTCCTGTTATCTGTGATGCTTATACTTTCAGACACTTTTAGTTTTACCTTTCGTCAATCTCTAATTTATCGGCGTAATTAAATCCACGANCAGTTTATANGGGGATATTGTCATGTTTGCGTTTCGGTAGGCGTTCCTTTTTCTCAGATAAAAGCTCNAATGCTGAAGCAATTTCAGACCTCGTTTCAGACGGTTCTATTACCCGATCAACTGAACCTCTATCTGCTGCAACAAATGGGTTAAGCATTTTCTCTTCATAGCCACTCTCAAGAGAAAGTTTTTCTTCATCGCTAGCATCGCGATGAAGAATCTCAACTGCTCCTTTAGCTCCCATAACTGCTATNTCAGCTGAAGGCCAAGCCANCATGAGATCATTCCCCATGTAACGCGAATCCATAACTATGTATGCACCTCCATAAGATTTTCTGAGAGTCAGGCAAACTCTTGGAACGGTTGCTCGTGCATATGCAAAAGCCATTTGTGCTCCGTATCGAATCATGCCGCGCCATTCAAGGTCTTTTCCTGGGTAAAACCCAGAAGTATCCACAAAGGTGACCAATGGCAAATTAAAAGAATCACAGAATGAAACAAACCTCGCTCCTTTTTGAGAGGCGGGTATGTCTAAAGTTCCCGCCATTGATTGCGGTTGGTTTGCGACTATTCCAATTGGTCTTCCTGAAATGGAAGCAAATGCGGTTACAAGATTAGGAGCCCAATTTTTGCGAGATTCAAGAATGTGATTTTCATCAACCACACAATTAATTACATCGCGAATGTCGTAACTGTCCGAGATGGAAGTCGGCAGAATTGCACCTGCTTCAGGGGTCGGGCGATTGGGTGGATCATCACAAGTCCAGCCTCGAGGAATTTCGTATGCGTTATTGGGGAAAAAGGATAACAACTCTTGTATAAGTTCTTTACCTTCGTCCAGACTGCTTACTGAAAAATGGCAAACACCAGTGGTCCGATCATGCAACGAAGCACCTCCTAGATCTTCGTTGTTGGTAGTTTCGCCGGTAAATAATTCAGCCATCCGCGGACCGCTTACGAAGGCGTAACTATCGTCAACCATTATTACAAAGTCAGCAAGACCTAGAAGTAGTGCTGGTCCAGAGACTGTGGGTCCGGTAACACAAAAAATAACCGGCACTTTTCCAGAGCATTTCACAAATTCTCTAGCTGCAGTACCCCAACTATGTATTGCAGCCACACCCTCTAGTATGTCAGCCCCGGATGATTCCACGAAACAAAGCAGCGGCATACCCTGTTCATGAGCCATTTTTGCAGCAGCTGTAAGGTTTTCACCGTCGATTGGTTTTATTGAATTATTTTCTCCAGTTCCAATTTCTACCCGCATTACATTTCGACCGGCTAAGGAAACTACATTTGAAATTACAGAACTTGCCGTTTTGCCCCTAATTTTCACTGAGTGTCTAGATTCGCTGTCCTTATTTAGATGCATACTTCGATGCCTGACTGTTTAGGACCGATCTCTTTTACTACCTCATGTATAACTTCATTGGTTGCCCTTGCAGGAAGAGATGGTGTCATTCTTTTGTTTCTTATGAGCGTCACTGGTCTTTTAATCAGTCCGTTTATTCTTATCAGCTTCCAGTTGTCGTTGGGGTATCCAGAAGCCGCACTAGCGGGAAGAACAGCAGGGGCATGACCTTGAAAAGCGAGAGAAGCTAAAAGTCGCAGTCCGTCAATTTCTGCGCCAATTTTAATTTCTACACCGACAGATGATAGTTCTTCGTCCAATGAGTCGCGAAAAAACGTTCCTTGTGGTGTCACCATCATTTCGTATTCAGAAAGATCTTGAACCGATACTGATTCGCGTTCAGATAAGGGGTGACCTGCTGGCGCGACAATTATTTTTTCCTCTTTAAATAATGTTTCAGATTCTAAACTTGCGTTCATCGCAGGTGTATCAATGATTGCGAGGTCAAGGTCCCCAGAAAGAATTTTTTGAGTTAACGAATTTGTGTCAGAGTCAATGAGCCTTGGCTGGAGAGAGGGAAAGGCTTTAGTAAGTTTTTCTAGGAGGGGCGCAATTATCCAACGGGCGGTCGTGCCTATGCAACCTATTTGAACCTGACCTTCTACTTCTTCGTTTATCGAAAGAAGGTCGTCCGAGATTGCTTTGATCTCGGCTCTAATCCTGCGAGCTCTGCTAATGACCGCTAGACCTTCGGGTGTTGGTTGCATAGTACGTCGATCTAATAAGACTGTTCCCAGTTCCTTTTCTAGTTTTGCAACATGATTTGATACGTTTGATTGGACTGTGTGAAGTGAACGTGCGGCAGATGAAAAACTTCCGTGATCAGCTACAGCTATCAAATGATTTAATTGTCTTAGGTCCATCACTTTTAAGGATGCCATCAGTTTTGCTGATATGCGATAAAGATTTAGCTTGATGTATTTTTTTTATACATATGCGTTGTTCAGACAGTAATATTGTCAAACTCATTAAAGAACATTAAAGAAATGTAAATCACAAATATAAATGAAAACTGCATTAACCATATATCTAGGAAACGATTCAGCTTTCGCTGCCGTGGATGTAAATGACCAGATCAGCTTGTTAGCTCTCAGCGAATCTGATACAGGGTTGTCAATAAAAAAATCTTTGGGTGGCGTTGATATGTATGATCCAGAACTTAAATCGTCTGATGAAGATTTAATCCATGTTGAGTTATTCCTAGCCGATTTATTTTCTAAAGTTATTGCGCGTTGCATCAAAGTCATTGATATTTACCCAGATAAAGTTCTGCTAGTTGTAAGAGAAGAAACCGTTAATTTAGATATTTATCTTTCTGCTTCTAGACGAGCGCAAATCAGAAACATGACAGTCATTGAGGAGAATCGTTCCCTAGCAGCTTTGGCGTCTTATGGGCCAAAAGGGGTTAGTCCAGAGTACGCACCCGCCATAGGAGGTCTGTTTTGGGTTAGGCACGGCGACTCGCTTACAGGCCCATTACCTATAGTGACTAGAGAAGATTTAGGCACAACCGAAAAAGCTGTTAGAAAGCCTCCTGTTGTTCCAACCGCTCCGTCTGTGATTTCTCTTGGTGATCGTTCTGTTTTTGACTTACAAGTCAATAGAGGCAAAAAAAAACGTATGAATTTATCTTGGGTTCTAGTAGTTCTTATCCTTTGTGCAGGGGTAGCGTCCGTTTACTATTTTATTTCTTCTAATTCACAAGAATCTTCCCAAAAAGAATTGGAAACCGCAGTTGTTCCTGTTACGAGTGTTCCTGTTACGAGTGTTCCTGTTACGAGTGTTCCTGTTACGAGTGTTCCTGTTACGAGTGTTCCTGTTACGAGTGTTCCT
>PATJ01000038.1 GCA_002713545.1 Acidimicrobiaceae bacterium | reverse complement strand
GATTTGCGTAATGGAATTATCTTCTATATCAAGAATATAGATTTCGGTATCTCCGTCCATTCGACCTGTAAAGGCTATTTTGCTTCCAGTCGGTGACCATGCTGGTATTGACCATCCACCCGTGTTGACTTCATTTAAAAGACGCGCTTCGCTGCCATCAGAGTTCATTATGTGAAGACGATATGTGTCATTTATTTTTCTTTCGAAAACTATTTGCTTTCCATCCGGAGACCATGTCGCAAATGCGTCTTCTGAAAAACTACTGGTTAGATTTCTTAGATTTGTTCCATCGGAATCTACGGTAAAAATGTCTCCCGGCGCCGTGCCGTGTTTTGCGTCGAAAGCTATCTTCGTTCCGTCAGGCGAATAAACACCGGACCAGTCATCGACTTCATTGTTAGTTATTTGATTCAGGCCGGTTCCATCACCATTAACTGTGTAAAGCTCCCAATCTCCGTCTCTGTCACTCATGAAAAGTATCTGACCGGAAATCTTTGGTTCCGCAATCAACTCGTATGGGGCCGGATAGGTCTGTCGGTAGCGGACTGTGAATTCGGTTCCTTCTTGTTGAAATTCATTACTGGTTTCCCAATTCAACTTCGCTGAATCTATTCCCGGCGTTACATTAAGTTTGACAGATCTAATGTTTGAAGCCGAATTATTAACTATTTCGGGAGTGTTGCTTTCAGCTTGAACAACTTCAGTAGAGNNGNCTNTNTTTTCTCTTTCTCCGTTTATNGANGCATCAAGNCCTGCTAAAAAAGTNAGGACNNTTCCACCCAGCATTTGCGCCTGAGGTTNACNTANACAGTANTAATCNGTNANCCAATTNAGAGCTTCNAGTTCCTCTTCGTTCCAAACTGTTGTNTAANGNTNTGGACCNGTTGGATCAAGACCTTCACCTAGATTACTTTCACAGTCGTCTCCGGTTGCTTGAGCAATGCTTACAAGTAGAAATCGGAGAACCTCAACACCCGCTTTTTGCAATTCGCTCGGATTTTCGTAACCNAGATATTCAGCCGCCCAAATAAGATCTTCTAACCCTTCCGTCGGATATCCAGTCTCTACGATTGNCTCATCTGCGTTGACCNCTTCTAGCTGTGAGAATGAAAGAGAAGCGATAACCAAAAGGGAAATTATGGCTTTTGAGCGTCTGGATGANTTCACTCTTGAANGTTAGATGAATCTGAAAGGTTTACCTTTCCATTTCCCCGCTTTTGCATTTTTCTCTTCTGGCGTGTCTACTTTAGTTTCTGTCNTATCAACTTGCCGCTCTACTTGCTGCTACCTCTTGGGCTTTAAGCAGTTTGATCGCTGCGGAACCTTCGCGCCGTCTCGGAGGTGCAAGGTTTTGTCGGATAAGGATGCTCTACGTGAGCGTCATGTTAATAATCGCGGCAACAATTTCGGNTGGTTGGAGTAGTTTAAGTTTCAGTGATACAGCGCTTATAGCTGTGTCTGGTCTGATAGGAATCTTTGTCGGGGATNTAGCTCTTTTTACTGCAATGGCAAGAATAGGGCCACGCAGAACTGGGATGCTCTTCACCTTGAACGCTCCNATGGCAGCAATAGGAGGAGCAATTTTTTTCGAAGAAAGATTATCTGCCTCTTCTTTAAGTGGTTCTGCCCTTATTCTTCTTGGCATCACCTTGGCAGTAATATACGGAAACCCTTCTGAAGAAACAGGGGTATTTGAGCGTATTCAAGGTTCTCTTTCTGTAGGAATTTTCTGGGCTACTATTGGNGCTTTGGGNCAAGCGGGGGGAGCTTTAGCNGCGAAGCCGATTTTAGACGACGGAGCGGACACACTAGCTGTCGCAGCTTTGAGAGCTCTTATTGCCACAGGGGCCATGTGGGCACTTCCTACTCAAACCGACAAGTTGACCCGTTCCNTAGAGAAAACCCCCTTACTGAGATACGACCAACTCAAATTATCGAGCAGTGCTCTAATAGCGATGGTGTGCGGAATGACTCTCCTACTTTACGCTCTTGCTAATGGTGACACTGGAATTGTTTCTATACTTTCGGCCACTACCCCAGTCCTGTTATTACCACTTCAGTCAATAGTTACGAAAAAAACGCCTGTTCCATTTGCATGGTTTGGCGCAATCCTCACTGTCATCGGAACTTCTTTACTCATTTAATTGAACCCATATAATAATTGGTTTAACTTTGTGATTTTTTCTCGGAAGAAAAGAAAAATAGGACAGCAACTATTGGATATAGACCTAAAATTCCGCTGTAGTGGCTGAGAGTCTGATAATCAGTGACTGTTACCACTAACCCAGATCCAAGTCCCGCTAGTCCTCCTGATGCAGTCATTGAAAGATCCGCCAAACCCTGAATTCGAACTTTTTCAGGACCATCAAATTCACTTGCGATGAGTGACGAACTTGCTACCAATCCAAAACTCCATCCCAGACCTATGAGAAAAAGACCCATAAAAACACCTAGTGAATCTTGAGGCTCAGCATGAGATGCAAGTTCAGATCCAACGACTAAAAGTAAACCTCCGATAGCAATGACAGCTTTTGCTCCAATTTTTCCTGTTAGAACACCGACAAGTGGTGAAAACGCATACATGCCAATTATGTGAAGTGATATCACAAAACCGACTAGTTCAAGCTGATGTCCACCATCTTTGAGGTGCAACGGTGTCATTGTCATTACTCCGACCATCACTACATGCCCTACGACCATGGAACCGACAGAAAGACGTCCTATTTTTGATGTGAAAAGAATCCTGAAAGCTTTTTTGATAGAAGTTTGCTGCTGACCTTCAGAGCCTATGCCGCCTATTACAACCAGTGGATCTGGTCTAAGCCACCTCCGAATGGTCAAAGCAGCGAACAAGAAAAGTAGTCCTGAAATGATATAGGGTCCCGCTAGTTCCGGAACGCCCAAAATATTTCCTAGTTTTTTTGCTGGACCTAACCCAAGAGAAGGTCCCAGCACTGAACCGATAGTAGAAGCCCAAACTAAGTTGCCGATCGCTGAAGCTTTGTTTTCTTCGGGCGCTAAATCTGCTGCTGCAAAACGCGCCGCTAAATTTGCACCGTTACCAACTCCCACTCCAAGAATGCCTAGTGGCAAAAATATATAGATTTCTGTAATCGCAGCCGCCATTGCCAAAAGAGCGCCTACTACAGCAGTTGCGTAACCAGCAACTATTCCAGGTCGTCTTCCCTTTGCCGTCATTATTTTTGCGAGCGGCAAAGTTGACAATGCTGCACCTGTAGTTAGGCATGCGGCAGCTAGTGCNCCTAGTGTTTCATTTCCTGTTATTTCCTCTCCCAGAACAGCCGCAGCCGAGTATGCACTGGTTATTGCTGCTCCTGCCGGCACCAAACCTGACATAAGCGTTCTAAGCGTTCGTTTCTGGAGGTCGGCATATTGGAGCGATCCATCCAATTCATACTCTTTCGACATTCACGAAGCGTACGGTGCATATGCCTATTTAGTTGTCATTTCCCCGGATCTGATTAAATGTTTTAACAATTATGAAAAGTGAAACCCATTTCGAAATTGACGCTCTTTCGGCAAAACGCATTGCCGTGGCCGCACAGGGCTTAAACCGGCCGAGAGTCGAAGGGAAAGTTACTCAACGTCATTTTCGTCGCGTGTTCGAAGATATAGGCCTTGTGCAACTGGATTCGGTTCAGGCTGTATGCAGGTCGCATTACTTGGTTTTTTTCAGCCGTTTAGGTAATTATGAGCGATCTAAGCTAGATGACTGGGTTTGGCACTCAGGGGAAATCTTTGAATCGTGGGCACATGAGGCTTCAATTTTGCCTGTTGAAACAGAACCTTTCGTTCGCTGGAAGAAAACTAGGGCACGTAAAGGGGAAACTTGGAAAGGTCTTTTTGAATTGGCCAACTCACAGAGTGAATATGTTCGTGACGTAATGAATCAGGTATTACTTGCATCGTCTCCAGTTAAAGCTTCTGAATTGAACGAACCGCGAAACCGTTCCGGGTCATGGTGGAGCGGTCGTTCGGATGGTCAGAAAACACTCGATTGGCTTTTTAGAATTGGTGAATTAGCCGTGAAAAGAGATAAAAATTTTTCTAGAAGTTACGTTCCTTTTCGCTTAGCGATTCCAAGTGAAATTTCTAATTTTCCTGACCCTATTGAACGAGATGCAATAAATGAACTGATTCTTCTCTCTGCGCGTTGCAACGGAATCAGCACTGTCAGTGATATCGCTGATTATTTCAGGATAAAAACTTCGCTCGTACGTGACTCTCTTCCCTCTCTCTTAGAACAAAAGAAATTGCTCTCTGTAACTGTTGAAGGTTGGAACGAGAATGCATATCTCCATCCTTCCGTTTCTACACCTAAAAGAATCGAAGCCAGAGCCTTACTTTCCCCTTTCGATTCTCTAGTTTGGCGTCGACCTCGAATTGAGAGAATTTTTAATTTCAAATACAGATTAGAGATTTACGTCCCAAAGGAAAAGCGTAAATACGGTTACTACGTTTTGCCTTTTCTACTAAATGAAAATCTGGTGGCTCGTGTAGATTTAAAAACTTTTAGATCTGAAGGAAAGCTTCTTATTAGAGGAGTCCACTTAGAAAAGGGAGTAGAGGAGGAAACAGTTGTTTCAGAACTTGCAGAAGAACTCAAAAAGCTTTCCGATTTCCTTGGTCTGTCACGGGTGTCAGTCGCAAGTAGAAACAAGCCGTCGATGCTTCTTCGTTCATTTCTAAATTCTGCTAGCTAACCGCTAAGAGCGCTATGGAGGTTAGGCCTAAAGCGAGTCCGACTATCTGACTTTTTAACATCATCTCTTTGAGGAAAAGACGAGCGAGTAAAACAGTGACTGCTGGGTAAAAAGAAGCCAATACCGAAACTAGACTTAGCATCCCTCTGTTTAAGGCTGCTAACAAAACAACATTTGCGAGTGTGTCAAAAAATCCGGCACCGATTATATAAGGCGTAGATTTTTCTTCTGGTTTGATATTTTTTCTGCCGATCATTACAAAAAGAAAGATTGCTATTACGGAAAAAACCCTTGAACCCACTACCGGCCAGGGCGCTGTTGTTTCAGACGTGCCGTCTATGACAATNAAGAAAGCTCCAAAAGCCAATCCAGCAATCAGAGCTTCGAGCACCAACATNCCTTTNATNCCCGCCTGCCCNNCTGGTGTCCANGAGACTAAAAATATTGCAAAAAGTCCGACAAACACTCCTATTATTTGCTGTGTTGAAAGTTTTTCTCCTGAGAACAAACCCCAAATCACAGGTAACGTCGCACAAGCAACGGCAGTGATAGGGGCAACTATTGCCATTGGCCCCTTTGCTAATCCTCTGTATAGAAGAGATAAACCAAGTAGTCCGAAACTTGACGCTAAGACCCCTAAAAAGAAATCGCCGGTTTTAAATTCTTCTGCCATTAAAGGGGCTATGAGTAAAATTATCAGCAGGCCTAGAAAATGCGAAATGGCCAACACCGATATAATATTTGTTTTTTTTGTCGCTCGACCACCGAAGAAATCGCCAGTTCCCGCCAGTACAGCGGCTGCTAGCGCTAGGAAAGTAACCATTAGAATTAATTTACTGAATCAGTTATTCAGGTAGAAACTCGTCAGCATCGAGATCTTCGATAGCTGTAGATACACGTACGAACATTTCTGTAACAAGTTGCACGGCACGTTCATTTACGAGTGCCGCTGCGGACGCCTGAACCGGGTAAGCCAAACAAAACAATACGGAACGTCTGTAATCTTCCATGAGTCGGTCTTGCGGGTAGTCCAAACCCAATTTGCCTAAAGTTTCTCGGTATCTGTCTAATAATTTACTTTCATGGTTTCTCCGGTCTTCGATCGTCAGGCTCTGACTTAGGAAATACCCGACGTCGTATCCACCAACAGTTTTTATACAAATTTGCCAATCTATAACTTTGAGATCGTCATTTTGGAAAAATATGTTGTCTAAACGAAAATCTCCGTGAGCCAGCGTGATTGGACTGTCGGCTAGTTCCATCATCTCACTTGTTACTGTTGGAAATTTTTCTCCAACGTTTTTTATGCGTTCAGAGACTCCATCCGAAAACATTTGCGTAAAACTTGGCCAAGCTTCAGAAAAACCTTGAGCTATAGCTTGCGGAAAAGGAACATCCCAACCATACGGAAGCCATGCTAGATCCCCGGTGAAACGTTCACTTTCCCAAAATGCAGCGTGATGCCTGGCAAGTGCATCTATTGCGATTTCAGCTTTATCAATCGGGCAACCGTCTAATTGGCTTATGACTTCTGTTCCGTCAAGGTCTTCCAGTACCAGAACGAAATCATCAGATTCAGGATCATGATGAGCCGCATAACATTTTGGTGTTCCAAGAGGGGTATCTTTTGCTGCATCTCTGTAAAAACCGATTTCTTTCCCGTAAAACATGAAAGCTCTAGCTATGTGTCTTGTTTGTTCATGAGGTGACGGAACTTTGATTACTACAGAGTCTGGAGCATCTTCTGAAGAAGAATCACTGTATGAAAGTTTCACCCTGTACAAGAGACCCATTACTCCGACACCTTCACCTATTACTTCAACCTGCAGGTCAGTGATCTCGACTTCATCCAATCCAGAATCTTGCAGAACGCCTGCAAGCCAATCCGTTGAGACGTCTTCGATCGTGCTTGGAAAATCTTTACTACTCATAAAAGCCTCCTTGAATTCATCTAATTATCACTGAAAAAATACCACATATCGAATCGGGTCTGATTTTAAAAACTAATACACAATGCGTATAAATCCATCAGGCCAAAGAATAGAACTCTTCTCAGGAGACACACGCTGCTCTCAGTGGTTTTTTAAGATAATACGATGCGAAGCTAAGTGTTCATAATGTGGTCGTATATTCTCATAAACCTCTTTAACTCGTTTCGGCGACTCTTCCAAGCTCACAACTTTTCTTGGTTGTTTTTTCAGACCATCAGATTTTCGAAGATTTTCATGGAAGGAACCACCATCCCACCAACTGACTTCATCTCGTGGGCCCGGAGCCCATGAAAGAGCTTGAGGGATGAAACTTATCCCTACTGCTTCGCACCAAAGTTCTACCATTTCAAAAGGATTTTCTAGCAAATCGTCGCTGTCTATTACAGGCGGTGGGTTTCCGTCTAATTCACACAAATGGTCGAAAAGTTGTCTTTGTTCAATAAAACCGACCTCTCTCTCGTGGAAATCAGGCCACTTTTCATGCATGGAGCTAAGGGTCTTTAATGGATCGCGTATCAGAAAACTGTGTCTAAAGTTTCTAAGAAACTCATCTGATAGGACAGGTTCAAGATACAAAGGGAAATCTTTTATGAACACTGCCTTATGAGCAGAGACCCTCTGAAGGTTTTCCCAACAACTTTCATATGTAAGACCGGGGGTGCGCAAACTGTCTTGAGTTGCACGTGGCCATAAAGGGCTTTCTCCTTGATACCAAACTTCCCCAAATGGCTCATGGAGGCATTCGAAATCACCCCGCACTCTCATCATCCACTCGAAAGCGGTCGAAGTCGATCTCGGTACTGCCCACAGTGCAAGTATTTTCTCCATAATCAATTAGGCACACCTTAAACAAAATAAAAAAGATGTGCCACCTGAAAAGGTGGCACATCTAAATTAGCTATGTGTTTTCTTTCTAGTAAATCGCCATTAACTCAGCTATAACTATCAGGGCCACAATCGCGACATTCAATATCCTGAATGCGGCAAACGGTGCTTTAGCAAAATTTCTCCCTATATGACTTGAAGCCATTTCCTCATCCATGTCTTTCATCCCGGCAGCTAGATCAGCTATAGCCCCGTCAAATGCAATCACTATCCAAAGTGAACCTAAAACAGACATTGCGGCAAGCGCTAACTGCACACCCGAATCTTCTAGACCCGCGCCACCAAATCCGAGAATAATAAGAATAGCTGAATGAGCCAATGTGAATGGAAGAATGACTACATGCCAATCCCTGCTTCTATTACCCATAACAGCCGTAAGTAAATCTGAACGCATAAATTTCCTTTCTGTTTAGACCGAATAAAACAGAAAACTTAAAGCCAATACAAACCGGCGAAAGGCAAGTAAAAATAAGCTGCTTTAGAATTTTTTTATTACGAACTCATCTGCTAGTAGTTAATAACAAGTACCGAAAGGAGAAATAATGGAAATCACTGCAGTCACAACATGGCAAGGAACCCCTGCAGCTATCAAATTTGTTGTTGAAGCTGCACATAGCGCTGTTGAAATACACGAATCTTTAGGAGCTAGTAATGCAAGGTTCATGCGGCCAGTCAGTGGAGATCAAGGTGTAGCTTTTTACTCTGTTGACTTTGAATCTGTTGAGTCTTATGGGGCTTTCACGGACGCAATCCGTAAACANGAGTGGTGGGCACAGACTGAACAAGCTATAGCAGATGCACATCCTGATCTAGANATGAAAGGAACTGTTGTATATTACAACACCCTCGACTCCTAGTTTAAAAAAGTAAACCGAAAGCAGCCAANAGAAATTACGCCTTGCAGAGTAGCTCGGCAGAAATACTAATGTACTTAAGTGGAAAAAGTTCGTACAGCAGCATTATCTATGCCCCAAGCGCTTGAAGACTATCCCTTTGGTGAAGGTATTACTGTATTTAGGATTTTCGACAGAAANGGACCCATTTTCACAATCCTTTCTGAAGAAAAAGGCATTTTGAACGTGAGGGTACCAAGAGATTTTTTTGAAATTTGTGACACTATAGAAGGATTTGCTCCACTCAAGGTTTGGAAAAACTGGATCACNGTCGACTTGACCTTAGTGAATAGTAAGCGNGAAATTAACGATCTGGTTGCNGAAAGTTGGCACGAAGTAACCGANAACTTACCTAAGAAAAAAAGAGACCTTCTTAACAACACATGAACCAAACATTTTTTATNGGAATTGCTGCNGATAATTAAAGANCATATTGCTAACTGGATGGGGTGTCGTAAAAGGAACCTCCGTCCCACCATCTCTCAAATCGCGGCTTATTAACTGAAGCGACAAGTTCCAACATTGTTCCATTTGGGGGTGCGATATAAGTCATACTTCCAAAACCATCAGCTGGGGATTTAGCTGCTCCCANTAGCTCCCAATTAAGTCCAATAAGCCTTTCAGTCTCTGCNTTTACATCATCTACCCACACACCAAAATGATGCACACCAGAATTTTCGCTACCATCCCAGAAAGATCCANGGTGACCTTCTAGCAGTTCAAGGTGCTGATCCCCTTCACAGGAATAAACAAACTTTAGTGGGATGCTTTGCAGACCACCCTCTGGGGTCCAAAGACTCTGCGAAGGATTTTCGACCAACTCCGCCCATGTCAAATTTAATGACTCGCCCATTTCGTCCATTGCTGATTGGATATTCGGAACTCGAATTCCGATATGAAAAATTTCTTTAAAATCGATCATCTTTAATCATTGTTATCAAAGCCTTTACCTTTTTACTTGATATGTTTGTATATCCGGTGTTGCTTCTATAAACATCGGATATAAAACCCCCTTCCATCTCATTTTAGAAGGGGGTTTTTATTTTCAAGAGTTAAAGTTTTGACATANAAAGAGTCTTTTCAAACAACACTTAAGCTCTCCCTGCTTATGGATAGTCNATAAATTTGCGGTTAATCTTACATATGTTTAAAAAGTGGTTATCAAAATTATTTTCTATTGGNACTGGCAGCAACAGTTCTGTTACATCTTCAGATGATTTGAACTGGTCACCNGAATCAGTTATTCCTACTCAGGAAGATTCTCAGGTAACAGAAGCAGACTTTATGGAGCAGAGATCAGAATCTGAATCTGATTAAAAGTCAACTGCTCGAAATTCCTTCGACTTCATTTGCTAACTGTAAGATCTGTTCATCTAGATCTTTCCATTTCTCAAAGTCTGTGTAGTCAGAGGCCCCTATACATGAAAAAAGAACCATTCTCGTTTCACTGCTAGATCTCTCGTAACACGCTCTTATGGCGTTCCATTTTTCTCCCTGACCNACTATCCAAGGGCCAATCGCTTCAACAAAATTAGCAACAAGGGTAGCTGCCTCCGAATCTTCATTGCGATATATGTCCATGTAACTCGATGCTTTACCTTGNAGCTCTTTCATTTTGTTTATTCGTTTATCTGCGTCTCCTATAGCTTTTTCATTAAAGTCGCCAGAATTAGAAGCACTTTGAGAGTTTACACTTCCGTAATTTGTTTCTTTTTGGACNGATTCACTCAGATCGTTCATCCACATCATGTAATCAGTGATAGATTTGGTCAGATTTGATGAGCTTTTGGCAGCACTTTCATATCTTTGTTGAATCGGATCGGAATTTACGCAACTCGAAAGAATTAACAAGTTAATAAAAATCAGAGCTGTTGATNTCTTCACTCTCTGAGTTTGCCATAATCCTGTGTTTACTTGCTGTGAGTTTTGAATACTTTCTACGAGAATTTCAACTTATTTCCTAAAGTTCTCCTATCAGACGCGCTCCCACTATAAAGAAGCCTGCCACTCCCATAGCTCTTCGAAGAAGGTTTACNCCTTGAAAGGTTTCCAGATANCTCCAGATGGTGAGAGCCATAAGAAAAATCGAATCAGAAACACGGTTAGNGAGCGACCCGCTCTCAGTCGATCGCTCCACTATGACCGCAGCGAGAACCAATATGAGAGGCAGATTCGGCACTTGCCCAACCGTGTATCCAAGGATTTTAAAATCGCTTTTACGGTTCACACTCGAAACGCTATCCGCTAAAACTGAAGTGCGGCATNCATCACGCCTGAGTAAAAATAACGTATTGCATTAAAAACCCCTGAGTCTTAATGTATGAATACTGACTATTTTAAATCTCGAACTTAGGGGGAAAGATGGGAATTGAGGTTAAATCTATTGCTGCCAAGGGAGTGAGCATTTCGCCGAGAACTAAAGCTTTTATAAGTCAAAAACTTGATGCCGTTGGTAAACGTTTACCAGATCTTGAGCAAGCCTCACTTGTATTTAAACTAAGAACACGTCCCAATGTTGTGGAAGTAAAACTGACTATAGAAGGCGGCAAGAATCACCTTCATGTACATGGCGAGGGTAAAACTCCGACTGCTGCGTTTAAAGAAGCGGTGACTCACGCAAGGAGAATGGCTCGTCAGCAATCTGAAAAAAGAACCGCCCAACTTAAGCATTACACTCCGTCAACAAGTTCCGCTCTAACAGANGACGATGAACCTCCCATCTAAAGGGTCTCCATAATAAAAGTTAAGGAATTAGCTTTAGACAATCTCGATCAAAGAAAGCCGCTATTGACCGCTCGAGTCCTGTTTCCGCTAGACGCTTTTTTTCTTGTGTACTGACATCAAACAAACCTGCGATCAGTATCGTGAAATGAAGAATAAAAAGCAGAGCCACGTCGTAATCTTTTTCGCATTGTTCTATTGAATAATTTTGAACGCCTTCTGCTTCTAACTTTTCAACGTAATGCTTGAGTACGTCTTTTTCACACTTACGCCGAGTTTCTACTGGAAGACTTGTAAACATCATCCAACCAATGTCGTATAGGGGGTTGGAGATCATAATATTTTGCCAGTCGATTAGAACCACTGGTAGCAACCCGGGAACTTTATTTCCGAATAAAGCATTGTCCATTCTTACATCTCCATGGATAACTGTTTTAGTTCGGTTCCCCATCTCACGGTAAATGTCTTCCATCCCGTTCACATAGGCCGGTAAAGCTGCCTTAAGTTCATCTGGGAAAAAATCAGGGAAACGTTCTAAAGCTGTCTCCCAAGAAATATAAAAAGAAGCAACTGAACGCTTAATAAAATCATCGGAGTCAATTCTTTGCATCTTTGGAAAAGTTTCTTCCGCTTTACCCCAATATTTTGCGTGTAAAGGTGCTACGACATCCACAACCATTAATGCTTGCTCTCCTGTTATGCCGCCTATTTGATCACCCAAAGAGTATTCAAAAAGATCTTCGAGCACGATTACGTCACTACCAGAGTCGAAATCCATAGCAGCGTAATAACACTTCGGGATGGGAATATCTAAACCTTGAGCTATTTCATTGAAGAAAATAACCTCCCGTTCATAAAGATTCATTGTGTTGGCGAGTTCGCGATTTTCTACTGCGTCAGTGGCAAACTTGACCACTAAAGAATCAGGCGCTTTACTAGTTTTGTTATAAGTCAAGTAAACGCGAACCACTATTCCTAAAAGACCGACTCCTTCACTGATATTTTCAAATGAAAAACTTTCTACCTTCTCCCCCTCTGACAAAGATCCGCTTTCATCTAATATCTGGTTCAGCCATTCCTTGTTCAGATCTTCTGGCGTTACTGGAAAACTCATAAATGTATTCTGCCACACTGCATTAGAACTCTAAAAGCCTGTGGACTCTAATNCTTTTGAACCGTGAGTGAATCGAGTTGAAGCGAGAGAAGTAATATCCACAATTTCTCTCATATCAGACACAACCAGCCCAGCGACTATTTCTCCGACTGCCGGTGCATGCATAAGACCAGTTCCNGAGAAACCAGCTGCGGTTACGAATCCGGGTAACGGCTCGTCTATAACTGGCATATAGTCGATGGTCCCTGGATACAGGCCACTCCATCCTTGCATAACTTTACTTTCAGGGTCAGTCACACGAAAAGACTCAGAAGCTTCCAATCGAACGTTTTTTGACCATTCTTCCGATAAGCCAGGACTGGAAGTGTCAGGATCCACTGGTTCATCATGACCTAAAAANCCTCCNACAAGAGCGCGTCCTGAACCATCCGGACGCATATGAACTTGTCTGTCCACGTCAATAAGCCATGGAATTTCTTCTGGAACAGCAGCCGACGCTTCTAAAATCAATAGTTCATGACGTCGCGAGATGAATGGAATTTCAAGTCCTGCCAAAGCGGCGATTTTTCCTGCTTGAGGACCAGCTGCATTTATAATCCAATCTGCGCGATAATCACCGGATGTTGTTTCGACTCCAATTATTCTATTTTTATCTTTTATGATTCCGTAAACTCGGGTGTCCGCCTCAATTTTAACTCCGTTCGATGTAACGGTTTCTACGTATCCCCTCAACACACGATGCTGATCTAAATAACCACCCTTCTCGCAATAAATGCCTTTAGAGAAATTCATCTCTGATAGTTGGGGCCAGCGTGAACTTATTTGACTTTTTGTTAATACGTCAGAATCAATGTCCATCTTCTTAAGAAGGTCTACTTGGGTTAAAAAAGAGTTTGTATTTTTTGACGACAAAAAAAGATGCCCTGTTTCTCGGTAATAAGGATCAATTTTGAAATGCTTTTTGAAATGCAGCCAAGTGTCAAAACTAAGTTGACTCAGTTGAATATTCATTTCAGATCCGTGCACTAAACGAATTCCGCCACCGGTTTTAGTCGACTCTCCCGATCCGGGTTTAGAACGCTCAATAATTTGGACATTTCTTCCGTGTTGTGAAATTGAATGTGCAATCGCCAGCCCGATGATTCCAGCGCCTACTATGATTACATCACTTATTTCAGTCTTTTCCACTGTGATTTTTATGAACGGCCGGGGAAATAAAAATCGTTGATAAGTTCATTTTCGTGATCACCGCGCAATCTGATCAATTCATTTAACCGGGTTGAAAAATTTTTGTTTTCAATATCAAAAACTGTGACGATAAGTTCTTCCAATAATTTTCCTGCAAGATTATAATTTTCGACCTGATCCACAAGGTGAAGACTTTCATTTTTTTGTGTCTGATACTTTTCTAAGGTCTCACTCAACTGAGGCTGGTTTTGACTTTCCAATATCTCAATAGTTAGTTTTTCAATCTCATCGGCCTCGGTTTTCATCCAGGCGATTTCATGAGCGGATCTTTTTGCGCATGCTCGTAAAAGTTGTTCCATCATTTCGAAATTAACTTTTTGAGTGGGGTCAGAGACTGTAGGCAAAAAACTCTCTTTTACTTCTCGCGCTAAGTCATTCAAAATCTGTTCGGTTGTAGGTTTAGATTGCACTTAGCCTCCTTCCAGAGTTTCTAGTGCAGCTTCTAATTGCTCTATAGCATTTATAAAATTTCTATTGCCTACAGGAATGAGCTGAGAATTGTAAGCAACCGGAATCCCGTGTCTTTTCCCAAGAGACATTTCTGTTAGTGCTGTATAAAGAGGTCCGATCGTTCCGATTGTCGAAAGAACCGTGAAGTAGCCAAGCGTTATTGGGTTAATAACTTCCTCGCCGAGACCAGTTTTTTGCCTATAGCAGTCTAAAAATTTTTCAGGATTCGAGTCTATTAAAGAAGGTGGAACGGAACTTGCGTATGCTGCGTAATAACCTAGATCTTCTCTTGGGTCTCCGATTCGAGAAAACTCCCAATCAATTAATTGCCAACCTTCGTTAGCAGCAATAATGTTCGCTTGCTGGAAATCGCCGTGCACAAGTCCGAGTGGAAGCGGGGCAGGCTTGCGTTTCGACAACCACGCAGCAATATGTCTTACAAACGGAACAGATTCAATGTGGGAATCGGCTACGTGCACCCATCGATCGATGAGGTTGTCCATATGATTTTCCCAAGAATCCGGTCGGAACATAGAAGAAGGAAGTTTTTCTAAAGGAACAAATTTAACTGATGCCATAAGGTCGATAAATGGCTCTAATGCTTCCTCTTCATTTAAACCATTATCAAAAGCAGACTGAAGTGAACCGCCTTCAACAAAGTCAATGAAAATAGCTTTAGTTCCAAAAATTGAGGTGTTTTCCTCATACCAACGTGCAGCAGGCGTAGATATACCATCAATAGTGGACAAAGTTGAAAGCAACTCCCATTCCGCATCTCGATCGCTTTCCATAGTGGCAATTTCTGGAGGTGGGTCTCCTCGGAGAATGAAAGTTTCAGATTTGCCAGAGGACCAAGTCAGTTCAACACGCGCCATGACCCTACTGAAACCACCTGTCATTATTGTGTAAGAGTCCACATTTGCATTTTCTACATTGCTGCTTAGCCAACCTTCTATCTTTGATGGCATTTTCTCTACGTCAAGCATGCTCATTTANTTACCTAATCCTTCTATCAAATTATTATTTCATAACTAACGCTGNGCNGCAGTAGTGGTCAGAATTGCCTTCAGACTCAAGNNAATAAATAATCACCTCATCTCACGAGACAGNCGAGCACCTCTGCTTTAGCTGAGTTAAACTTTTGAAAGATTAAGATGAAAGAGCATCCCGAGAACCCGATATTTGGACCTGAAGATCCACGTTTAGACCCCCCTAATCCTCCTGAAATCAAACCGGCACGTTCAATCGCTAAAGCAGTTTCTTGGCGGGTAGTGGGAACATTAGACACCCTGCTCCTGTCTTTCGTNATCCTTAGTTTCCTCGGCTCATTTTTTGGTCTTGAGGAAGCAAGCGGAACTGACAAAATGAAAACTGCACTTTCTATTGCCTTAACTGAAGTCGCAACCAAAATGCTTCTCTACTATATGCACGAACGTTTNTGGTCACGGGTGCGATGGGATCGCGNTTTAGANGAAGAGGGAAATTACCGAGGTGGCNTACGTCGCACGGCCACTAAAACAACAACATGGCGCGTTCTGGCAAGCGCTGACACAATGCTGCTNGGGTTGCTTTTTACGGGCAATCTTGCGACAGCGATTTCAATAGGCGGTTTCGAGATCATCACAAAATTAATTCTCTATTTCTTCCATGAACGCTTCTGGGCGCNTGTTAGTTGGGGAATTATCTCCGGAACACCTGACCCGTCGGATGCAACTAAGACTGAAAACTAATTACTATTTCTTAAAAACCGACTTGCTTGGTGTATCCGCCATCAACTACAAGATTCGCTCCGTTTACCCAACTTGAACGAGGTGAGGCTAAGAAAGCGACTACATCCGCTATCTCGTCTCCTGTTCCCATGCGCTTCAGAGGGTGCATGGCAACATCACGTTCATAGATTTCAGGGTGTCTAGATTTGATGTCGTCCCAACGGTGGTCTTTGATAAATATTGGGCCTGGGCTAATGGTGTTTGCTCTGATTCCTTCCCCACCCCATCGTTGTGCAAGTTGCGCGATCATGTTTATAGTCGCNGCTTTCGAAGCACCATAACTGGGACTTATGGGAACATCATGGTGTTCGATCGCTGTAATTGTTGCTATTTGAACTATTGATGCACTTTCAGANTCGAGCAAAAAAGGTTTAGCTGATTCATAAAAAATAGCATTACCTAAAATATCGACTTCAAAACTACGAATCCATGGTTCAGTTCCTGTGCCGTGTTGTCCACTTGCACTTGCGTTTCCAATGCAAATATCGATTCCCCCCAACTGACTTGCAGAATCTTCGGTCCATTGTTTGACAGCCGATGAATCAGAAAAATCACAGATACTTCCTATTGCACTTCCGACTTTATTGAACTGGTCAAGCGCTGTATTCAAATCCTCTTGTTCACGACAACATATCGCAACAGACGCTCCTTCTTCTAGGAGTCGTTGCGAAATATAACTACCAACTCCCTTATGTCCTGCAGAAACTAAAGCCTTTTTTCCATTTAACTGCAAGTCCATCATTCGACCCCATAAATAAATATTTTCATAGTTAATACTCTCGCGCAGAACGCAGAGATACTTCCTGTCGGATGAGACTACACATGGATACTTTTGATTATTCTTTACAAAAGAGCTAAAAATCAATTATGTCTAATTCATTAGGGGGAATTTAGATGAAACTTACGATTACAGCGTCTATTCATGCCCGGTGGGGTCACAGAGTAGATAATTTAATTCATACGCATGCTTGGACGGTAGAGGCAACTTTAGAAGGCCCACTGGACAGCAAAAAAGTTTTTCCAGCAGATGATCTAGAAAAGATTCTTACTAATGCAGTGGAACCTTGGTCGGGACATTATCTAACTAAAAAAGATGTTGGAATTTGGAAGGGGTACAAGCCATTGATATGGATGAAAGAACCTACTGTTGAAGAAATAACAAGAAACTTGTGGGATCATCTTTCTAAAAAAGTACCCACGCTTACGGGAGTTAGTCTTATTGAAAGTTCCGAGTTTGATAGATGCAGGAAAGTCTCTCTCACAAAAAATTAAACTACATTGCCCACAGCTGCGACTGGTGAAGCTTGAAAAAAGTAGGTCGTCAGTGGAATCACTATTAAGGGGGTCACTTATCGATTCCACTAACGCCCTACAAATCAATTTCCGGCTTATTCAACTAAGAACTTTGGTTCAGGTGCGATACCGGGAGATCCATGTTCTGCGATATCTAAACCAATTCTTTCTTCTTCTTCACTGACTCTTAACCCGACTGTTGATTTCATCAATTTGAACAAAATACCTGATGCTCCTAGAACCCAAACTGCGATAATCAAAGCTCCTAGAAACTGAACTAAAAGTTGTTCTAATCCGCCACCGTAAAAAAGCCCCGCATTTTCTCTGCCTAAAAATGCATCATCATGGCGTGCGAAAAGACCAACTGCAAGTGTTCCCCAGACTCCACAAATTCCGTGCACAGAAATAGCACCAACTGGGTCATCGATTCCTTTTTTCTCAATCCAAATAATTGAGTAAACAACAATCACTCCACCGATAAGGCCAGAAATTACAGCACCAAGAAAATTCATAGCTCCTGTTCCTGCTGTAATGGAAACAAGACCTGCTAATGCTCCATTTGCTGCCATGCCCACATCAAGCTTTCCGGTTTTCAACCAAATTGTTGAACCGGCACCTACAACTCCAGCTGATGCGGCTAGAAGAGTGGTCATTATGCAGTGAGCTACCCAATCATCCATCGCCAGTTCGGACCCAGCATTGAAGCCAAACCATCCAAACCATAAAATGAATACTCCAATTACNGCNAAACCNATNTTGTGNCCCGGTAAAGCTCTAGGTTTTCCTTTAGANTCANATTTTCCTAATCTTGGCCCAAGNAAAATTGCTCCCATAAGTGCTGCCCANCCNCCGGCACTATGAACAATTGTTGAACCNGCAAANTCGCTGAAACGTGCGTCTCCTATTTTCAGGTCTGANAGAATTCCATCNCCGTGCCAGAANCTGTGAACNNCAACTGGGTATATGAATCCTGACATNACTGCGGCAAAAATTAGNTANGCAGAAAACTTTGTTCTTTCTGCCATTGCNCCGGANGCAATNGTTACAGCGGTTGCTGCGAAAACAACTTGAAAAAAGAAGAAAGTTGGAGTGGATAGAACGTCAACTTCTCCTCCAGTGAAAAACTCTGGCATGCCGGAGAGAAAGAAAGCATCTCCGCCTATAAGACTGCCCTTNTCGGTTCCGAATGCGAACCCCCATCCGACNGCCCAAAAAGCCAGTGCTCCTACAGACATGTCCGCAAGATTTTTTGCCATGATATTCCCAAGGTTCTTTGCCCGGGTTAAACCGGCTTCAACGAAAGCGAAACCAGCTTGCATCAAAAATACGAGGCATCCTGCTACTAGCAGCCAAAGGCTAGTTAGCAACATGCTATTGACTTCAGAAGGCATTAGTTCTTGAGCGAATGCCGGTGGCGCGGATAAGAAGATTGCTGAAACAATTCCAGCTGCACCAAAAATAATTTTCTTTCCGCGAGATCTTTTCTTCTGGGGTTTCGATTTAGTTAAGAGATTCACTTCGTTCCTTTCATAAACGCTCAAGCCAGAATAGAAAAGGTTTATTTCNANCATGTTCCAGAATTGTGAAAGGAAAATTAATGCTTTATTTCAGGATTGTTCCCTGCATGTAACAAGAATGTTAAAACTGCGAATGTAAGTAATTCCCAAACTGTTGGAGGAAAAGTTGATCATCAGTTTTAATGTTGAGCTTTTAATTAGAACTTAAAACGATGACCTGNTCTTCACCTGTATGAGAAAAAGAAAAACTAGTTGCCTGCCCTTCAATGTCTGCAGTCACACTACGACCATCGACTTCAACTGAAAATGGGCCGGATAGTAAAATCTCTGCTGGAAGAATCGAGAAATTTCCAGTAGTTCCAACTGGACCGGAAGCAGTGACACCTAGCTTTTGTGTTTCTTTATTAAAAATCAAATTGCTGAGATGAGAAGTTGAATGAATACTCACAATTTCGCCTTCAATCGAAAATTTATATAAGAAAGGNTCAGGTGTTCCAAGAATCGCTCGGTACAGAACCATCGTGTCAAGCCTGTCTTGTTCTCTTGTTCCGACAATAGCGTAAATAACTTTGCCGCTGGCATCTATCTCAAGAACTCGGTCATGATCAAATGCACTTTCCGCACGGGAACTGTAGATCGGCAAATATCTATTTACGAGATACCAACTATCGCCACCGTTTTTACTTTTATAAACGCCCATNTAGCCAGCTGCGTAGAGCACCATGGGATTCAGTGGATTTAAGGCAAGGTCAAACACTTCTCGCTGTCTACGTTCCGGGAAACCGACAACACCCTCTAAAAGGCCATCTGATTTGCTTTCCCAGGAATTCCCGCCATTGACAGTTTTATAAATTCCGTTAGCTGTTGCTGCATACAGAATTTCTGGATCTATAGGGTCTATCTGTATGTCGTTAGTCTCACGGTCTAGTCCGTTGTTAACAGAGAACCATTCANTACCACCATTGACAGTCTTATAAATTCCTATTCCTTTTTCTGATTCAAAACTGGAAGTCATCAAATACACTATGTCGGGATTTGTCGGATGGATGACAATGGAGTTAATGGAAGTTGCTGTTTCTGTCGGAAAACCATTAGTAACTTCAGTGAATGTTTCGCCTCCGTCTTTAGAACGAAAAATATGAGCACCTGAAAGGCTGTAATCCTCTCTACCAGCGGAATCTGAAATTGTCCCTACGTATACAATGTTTGAGTCAGAGGGGGCAACGGCGAGTCCATGGCTATGAACCCGCCAAGCCTTGTTTGGGTTATAAAGACCACTATCTCGTGTTTGTTGACTTACGCCGTCTCTTAAACGTTCTCCTAGTTTCTGCCATGTTTCTCCTCCATCATCGCTACGAATGAACTCGCTATTGGGATACAAACTCGTCAAGTATTGGATGCTTGGAAAGGAATGACTGTAAGCAAAAACCATCGGATAATGAGCAGCGTCTGATGCAGAAAACAACCAGGAGCCACCTGCTGNAGTGGTTACGAAACCTCCCCTTCCAGCACTAGCAGCCGTCCACATCTCAAAAGGAAGCTTGGGGTGAGGTGTCATGACTATCAAATTAGATTCCTCTATATCNCTGTCGCTAAGAAACCAATTAAGCCCCCCNTCAACNGTCTTGTAAATACCTTCGCCTNGGTGAAGTCCTTCNTGTTCGTGTTCTGTATGNAAAAGATGNAACTCTGATGCTGTTCCTACATAAGCGACGTCAGCATTTCGCGGATCTACAGCAATTGCGCTTACAAACTCATACACAAGACCATCCGAACGGTGTTTCCAGTTTCTTCCTCCNTCCTCACTACGGTAGACGCCATTATGAGTAGTGAGATAAACGACATTTGGCTCACTAGTAGAGTAGACGANTTTGTGGGTCATATTAGTTTCGAGTCCTTGGTTTGATTCCACCCAAGTCGTTCCAGAGTCATCGCTACGAAACACTCCACGTTCTGAAGTTGCTGCCAACATGTGACCTGTTGAATCTGGTTTGAGAGCTATTCCGAGAACTTCAGATTCTCGGCCATCAAGTCTGGTAAGTAGATTCTTGCTCCATGTTGCACCCCCATCCGAACTTCGTCTTACTCCTGTAACTGTCGCAGCATAAAGAAGGTTCTTGTCTGAAGGGTCAACGATAATTGTATGAAAAACTCCACAACCTCCGCAGATTCCCGCCAAGTTCCAGTTCTGACCACTATCGGAGCTCAAATAAACTTCCGCCGAATCCCCTCTACGGTCTTGGGACCCTTCTCGTCTGCCACTGGACGAAGAGTAAGCTGTTTCTGGTGAACTTGGTGCGTAAGCAACAGCTGAAAATCGATAGTTGTCTGTACCTCTAAGTGATAACGCTATGTCAGATTCGGACCCTCCTTCTGAACTGAAAAGAAGGTCCCCTTCGATCACACCGTGAATTACCGTATTTGAATCTGTTGGTTTTACGGCCACTCCGCTGACATGAGCACTTTCTGCAACATGGAACCAAGTAGCTCCTGCATCATCAGACCTCCAAACACTCATGTCATTTGAGTCAAATCCGGCGTAGATGACATCAGGGTTTGACGGTGCAATTGTTAATGCTCCAACCACTCCGGTTCGCAACCCGGTGACTCTTTCCCATTGGAGTTCTGAACATTCTCCGCCAGTAAATATTGAACATTCATCCGACGTGTCAATTTGATAATTGACCGTGGGTGTTTGAACATCAACGAGTGTCCCTAGAAAAAGTTTTTGACTCGATTGAGCAACTTCAGAATCATCAGAGTTCTGAGCAGCCGGAGGTGTTTCACTTATACCCGCAGAGGTGCCAGTTGATGACATCTCCTCATTCGATCCCACTTTGTTATCGGAAGAATCGTTACCACTAGAGGAACCTATCTTACACACTTTGATTAATTCGATATCGTCTTCAGTAGGGTCATATCTGTCTTGAATAAGAGCATCTGACTTATTCATCCCCAAAACGTTGTCCACACAAGGAAAATTGTGACTGGGGGTTGGACAATGTTGTATTTTCTGACTTTCTTCAGATGTAACTGACCGATTCCAAAGCGAAAACCATGTTTCACCACCAAGTTCCTTTGCGACACATGAAAAGGAAAGATGCAAATTAACTCCCGAACTATCAATAATTTCGAAATCAGTGCCATTAGTAATATTTACTATTGACATTGTTGGAGTATCTGCAGTAGTCGTAGTCGCTACATAGGTAGTTGTAGTTACCACAGAAGTAGTCGGAGCTGGCATGGAAGTGGTTGCAGGCAAAACTGTCGTAGTCGGCAAGTCCGGCGTGGTCGGAGTGTCAGACGTTGTCGGAGTGTCAGTCGTACTCGAAGCAACTGTCGTAGTCGGCAAGTCAGACCTGCTAGCTGGAGTTAGTGTCTCAGAATCACCCCCGCAAGCCGAAGCGAACAGAAGTAAACAAACAAGCACTCCCAGCTTTTTCATGTTTAAAGTCTGGCACAGAGGCATGTAAACGCTCATACCGGCTACAACTAATTTCAAGTGGCCACAGTCACAAGTGTCTGCGGTCACAATCAGCAGGCGAAGACCTGAGCAACTTGTTAACTGAAGTAATCATTATTGACTATCAAAAGGAATACCTCATGTTCAAGACAAAAAGGCTTCTACTAGCATTCACAATTGTCATATCACTCATAGCAGCAGGATGCGGCAGTGACGGCGATGACAACACAGTTGCGATATCTGGTACTCAAACCTCCCAAGCACCTGTGGAAGTAGCTCCTGGAGATATTGTCGATGTGGCTATTTCAGCGGGAGACTTCCCGACTTTGATAGCAGCGGTTCAAGCAGCGGGACTGGTTGACACTCTCAAATC
>PATJ01000037.1 GCA_002713545.1 Acidimicrobiaceae bacterium | reverse complement strand
AACCGGGTAAGGCCCGTGGCAGACCACCACGTTGATAGGCCGGAGGTGTAAGCACGGCAACGTGTTCAGCCGACCGGTACTAATCGGCCGAGGGCTTGGTACTTACTTATCACATATGTTTTTGTTCGTGTTCGCTATGGAGGCCTCAAAGGTCTTCTGATTTATATTTGACAATTTAGATTTTGCCTAACCAAGGAATTGGTTAAGCATCAAGGTTTCCGGTGGTTATAGCGGTGGGGTCACACCCGTTTCCATTCCGAACACGGAAGTTAAGCCCACCAGCGCCGATGGTACTTGGGACGTGGGTCCCTGGGAGAGTAGGACGCTGCCGGATTACTAACGCTAAGGGCGGGGCTGAAAAGTCCCGCCCTGTGCGCGTCTTTAGCATCACAGGGGTATGGTTTCCCCATGGAGAAGTCAAAAGGTAATCGTCGAAACGATAAATTCTCTCAGAACAGACCTTCTGNCAACAAACGTAGAAATGAAAGACGTAATCCGCAATCAGATCGNAATAAAAGAGATAAATCTAANNCNGAAAATGTTCGGAAAGATTGGGGGAGCGTAACAAGACATGGGGCTGGGAAACTTACGCGCGAAGAATNAGAAGATAGAGAAGAGCGGAATAAAAGAACAGCGACGAGAATTTCCGAGGAAGAGACATTNACCAGAGAATCTTCAGATCGACTCAGAAGTGAAGCTACTGAAGCGATTTCTCGAGCGAAAAAAAGAAAGAATANCACCCAAAACGTAAGCAGNAAAAAGCGAGTTCCGACCCCAAACATTCCGCATCAATTGCCAGATGCCGCGAAGTTNCTGGGAAAAATACTCGGTGAAAAAAGAGGCGCGCGTGCAGTTTCATTGTTAGGCCATGCTGCTAGAGAGTTTGAAGATGAAAAATTTGTTGAGGCTCAGAAAATTTTGAAATCTTTAGACGAAAAATGTCTTCAAGTAGCGGAAGTAGTTGAATTATCAGGATTGATTAATTACCGNCTAAGCAAATGGTCTAAAGCATCAGAACTTCTAGANTCATTTCGGACAATAACAGGAAGTACGGAACANCATCCCGTCTTNGCNGACTGCTACAGAGCNCAAAGTGAATGGACAGAAGTGGAGATTCTTTGGGATGAGCTTAGACAAGCTTCACCCAACGCTGCACTTGTGACTGANGGCCGATTAGTNATGGCAGGATCTTTAGATGATCAAGGCCGAACTTCAGACGCTGTTCGACTTCTTGAAAAAGGTTGGAAGATACCCAGNCACCCCAAAGAACANCATTTGCGCCGTGCNTANGCACTAGGGGATCTNTATGAAAGATCAGGAGCTNTACCAAGAGCAAGAGAATTATTTACNTGGATNAGAAAACATTCTCCCAAATTTGCAGATGTTGACGANCGCGTTAGAGACTTAAGTTAACGTACTTAAAGTAAAAATAAAGTTCATCTCTTAGCTCCAAAGCGCCTAAGGTGAACTGCGACATCAGACTTCTAATACTTGAGAGGAGTTACAGAATGGATGTTCAAAAAATTCTTGGTGACGATGCTAGCTACTTACTGGAACACACTGCAGAAGCTATACCTGCAAAACTTCTAACTACGCCAGGACCCGACTTCGTCACAGAAATATTCAGCGAAACTGACAGAAACCCTCAGGTCATGAGGAACTATCAATCACTTCTAGANCACGGTCGCNTAGCGGGTACAGGATATGTTTCAATACTTCCCGTCGANCAAGGCATAGAACATTCAGCCGCAGCTTCTTTTGCTCCGAACCCAGACTATTTCAACCCAAAAAATATAGTTGAATTGGCTATTGAGGGGGGATGCAACGCTGTTGCAACCACTTTCGGAGTTTTAGGTGCTGTTTCGAGGAAGTATGCGCACCGTATCCCATTCATCGTGAAGTTGAATCACAATGAGCTTTTGACATTTCCAAACAAATTCGATCAGGTTATGTATGGAACGGTAGAACAGGCCTATGAACTAGGAGCTGCGGGAGTCGGAGCGACAATATATTTCGGTTCCGAAGAGGCAACTCGACAAATTGTTGAGGTAAGCGAAGCTTTTTCACTAGCTCATCAGCTAGGAATGTTCACTGTTCTTTGGTGCTATCTGAGAAACCCTGATTTCAACAAAGATGGTAAGGATTATCACTCTGCAGCTGATTTGACGGGACAGGCCAATCATGTCGGCGTGACAATTGAAGCTGATGTGATTAAACAGAAACTTCCTGAAGTGAATGGCGGATTTAACGCTTTGGAAGGGTATGGGAAAACACACCCACTTGTTTATGAAGAGCTGACAACAGACCACCCAATAGATTTATGTAGATGGCAAGTAGCTAATTGTTACATGGGAAGAGTGGGGCTCATTAATAGCGGCGGAGCATCGTCTGGTGCGAGCGATTTACAGGAAGCTGTAAAAACTGCTGTGATAAATAAACGCGCCGGCGGTATGGGTTTGATTAGCGGAAGAAAGGCATTCCAACGTCCGCTAGCCGAAGGTATAGAACTTCTCAATGCTATTCAAGACGTCTATCTTGATGACTCTGTCTCCATCGCTTGATTTTAAAATTGGATGCTTCTTAACCCAATTTATGTATTAAATTGGGCTAGCCTGTTTGGGAAGATCTTGTAAATGGTCATAGCTAAATTCTTTATGATTGGTTAGTGTGCAGGTAGTGACAATGAGTCATATCTTCGTGAGAATTAAGGAAACTAAGTGACCACATTTTCAATTTTGGATGTCGAGATTCAAGAGATAGAGGGTGGTAAAACTCTTTTTAGAGACTCCCTAACAACATTTCCGATAGCGATGGTAATTCTTGATCCATACACGCTCGAAAGTTCATGGATACTGGATACGGCAGATCGAGTGCTGAGTCATTTTCAGGGAGCAGATGTAAGAGTGGCTTTCGTTGTTGCCGGCTCTGACCCCGAAGGGGCAGCCAGTTTTTTAGGACCCTTGTCTGACAGGATTCTTACTTTTGTTGATAAAGACAAGAAATTAGTGAAAGAACTTTCGATCAAGTCACTGCCATCATTTGCTGTTGTTCGTCAAGATGGGTCAGTGCTTGGTTTAGCTGAGGGTTGGGATCCAAGCGAATGGAGAGATTTAGCTGGAAGTCTGGCTGAGATGACGAGTTGGTCACGGCCAGAAATACCATCTGGAGATGACCCAGCTGCCTACAAGGGGACACCTGCACGTGGTAATGTTAACCAAGTGATTCCGTCTGATGTAGAGCTAGTTGAAAAAGTCATAATCAGATTCGCTGGCGATTCAGGTGATGGAATGCAATTAACTGGAGATCGCTTCACGAATGCGAGTGCCTTGGCGGGAAACGATCTTGCGACTCTTCCGGAGTTTCCGGCTGAGATCAGGGCTCCTGCAGGAACATTGGCTGGTGTTTCAGCTTTCCAAGTTCAGATTTCTGATCATGACATCACTACTCCTGGGGATGCTCCTGCTGTTCTTGTCGCTATGAATCCTGCAGCCTTAAAATCTGACCTTCACCTCTTGGTGAATGGTGGAACGGTGATCGTTAACGAAGACACATTCGAAGAGAGAAACCTTGAAAAAGCTGGATATAGCCATAATCCGCTTGAAGAAGGTGAAGAACTTGACGGCTACAGAGTTATCAAAGTTCCAATGACTAACTTAACGAAAGAAGTCTGCAAAGATCTTGGGGTAAAACCAAGAGATGCTGATCGTTCAAAGAATTTTTTCGCTCTGGGGCTAGTTTCATGGATGTACAGCCGACCTGTAGAGCCCACCTTTGAATGGATTGATGAAAAATTTGCTGGAAAAGAATTGGTGATTTCAGCAAATAAAGCAGCTTTCAAAGCTGGACATGCTTTTGGTGAAACTGCAGAGTTGGGAGACCAGAGAGTAGCTATTAAAGCCGCTCCTCTTCCGTCGGGAACGTATACCAGCATTACCGGTAACACCGCTCTGTCTTGGGGCTTGATAGCAGCTAGTCACCTCTCTAAACGCCCATTATTCTTAGGCACTTACCCGATTACCCCCGCTTCGGACATTCTTCACGAGCTGGTCCGACATAAGAGGCATGGTGTTATGACCTTTCAGGCAGAGGATGAGATAGCAGCTATAGGATCAGCACTTGGAGCTTCTTACGGAGGACACCTAGGAGTAACGACTACTAGCGGTCCAGGTGTCGCACTTAAGTCTGAGACACTGGGCCTGGCGGTTTCGCTCGAATTGCCTCTTATTTTAGTAGATGTCCAGCGCGGAGGGCCGTCTACTGGCTTGCCGACAAAAACTGAAGCTTCAGATTTNCTACTAGCAATGTATGGAAGACATGGAGAAGCTCCTCTTCCAATTGTTTCAGCTAGCACCCCTTCAGACTGTTTTTATGCAGCTATAGAAGCGGCCCGAATAGCTTTAACTCACCGAACCCCTGTCATTCTTCTCACCGATGGGTATTTGGCTAATAGTTCAGAACCATGGCTATTGCCGGACTCTTCGTCATTGCCTGAAATACCTGTTGTATTTACAACAGAATTTAACCAAACGAATGAAGACGGAGACGGAATCTTTTGGCCTTACCAGCGCAACGAGGATCTTGCCCGTGATTGGGCTTTGCCGGGAACGCCAGAACTTATGCACAGGATCGGTGGAATCGAGAAAGAAGATGGATCCGGAAACATAAGCTACGACCCAGAAAATCATGGATACATGGTTGACCTCAGGCAGGANAGGATTGAGAAAGTTCAAGTACCAGATCTTGAAGTTGATGGAGATCAAGATTTTGAACTTTTAGTGGTTGGATGGGGCTCAACATGGGGAGCGATCAAAGGTGCTGTGACTAGAGCATGTAAAGACGGCTACAAGATCGGACACGTGCACCTGCGCCATTTGAACCCATTGCCAAGCAACCTTGGTGAACTTTTATCCAAAGCCACCAAAGTTTTGGTACCTGAGATGAATCTCGGACAATTAAGTAAAATAATTAGAGCAGAGTACCTAGTCGATGCAAAATCTATTACAAAAGTAAAGGGTGTGCCCTTTACCGCTGGAGAACTTGATCATGTACTTCGGGAGGCCTTAGATGACTGATACACAAACCAATTTGACCACAGCAACAACAAAAGCTGACTGGACAAGTGACCAAGAGGTCCGGTGGTGTCCAGGATGNGGTGATTATTCAATTTTGACTGCCTTGCAAATGCTGATGCCTGAACTAGGGGTGGAACGAGAAAAAACCGTTTTCATTTCTGGTATAGGTTGTGCCGCCCGTTTCCCTTACTACATGAACACTTACGGNGTTCACAGTATTCATGGAAGAGCACCTGCTGTGGCAACGGGTTTGGCTTTAGCAAGACCTGACCTTGATGTTTGGGTGGTAGGCGGCGATGGAGACATGCTCTCAATTGGAGGGAACCATCTGATTCATGCGTTAAGGAGAAATATCAATATAAATATTTTACTTTTCAATAACCAGATTTATGGACTTACAAAAGGTCAGTTTTCTCCGACCAGCGAAGTAGGAAAGGTAACTAAATCATCCCCAGTTGGATTGATCTCCAAACCCCTGAACCCTCTNAGTGTGGCAATCGGCTCTGAAGCTACTTTCGTGGCAAGAACACACGATATGGATCGAAATCANATGCAGGACATGTTCAGACGAGCACATAAGCATCAGGGTGCGTCATTTGTTGAAGTGCTGCAGAATTGCAATGTGTTTAATGATGGTGCATTCGCCGCAATCACCAAAAAAGACGTACGTGCAGACATGTTGATTGACTTGCACCACGGTGAACCGATTCTTTTTGGAGCCGAAAAACAGTTTGGTGTTATAGCAGATGATGGTGAAGTCTCTATCGCAAATGTTGACGAAGTTGGTTCAGATGCAATTTTGGTTCACGACGAGACAAGAGAAGACCCTTCAAGAGCTTTTGCTTTATCCCGCCTAAGCGAGACTCCTGATACTCCGACTCCGATGGGGGTACTTAGAGCAGTTGAACGTGAAGAATACAGCACGTCTCTTAAAAGTCAGATAGATGGAGTTGTGGAGAGCCAAGGTTCATCTGATATTGACGAACTGCTACATTCACTTCCCACTTGGGAGGTCTGAGTCCCTAACAAAAAAGGGACTTAAGTATGACTTGGGCTCTTGATCTAGACGGGGTTGTTTGGCTTGGAGACAAAGTTATCCAAGGGGTCGGAGAATCAATTACTTCCCTAAGGGAAAAAGGCGAACAAGTTTTTTTTGTTACCAATAATTCTGGAAGAACTGTATTCGAAGTAGAGGAAAAACTTAACTCATTTAATATCGAACCCGCTGGCGGGGTGATTACTTCAGCAATGGCCATGGCGACTTTATTAAGCCCAGACGAGACAGTCCTGACCCTTTGCGGAAAGGGCGCCGTGGAGGAGATGGAAAAAGTAGGCGCAAAACCCGTGAAAGAAGGTAAAGCGGATTCAGTCGTAGTTGGATTCCATGAAGACTNTGATTATTGGAAACTGACCGCTGCTTTACAGGCAATTGACGCAGGAGCACGCCTAATTGCTACTAATGACGACCTTACTTACCCTTCACATGATGGGATAAGGCCTGGCGCTGGGTCTATTCTTGCATCTTTGGTAGCAGCTACAGAAGCGGTTCCAGAAATAGCTGGGAAACCTTACCAACCCATGTGTGATTTACTTAACGAACTAAGTGGGGGAAGCGGCATAATGGTTGGTGACCGGCCTGATACTGATGGAAGATTTGCCAAAAATTTAGGTTGGGACTTCGGACTAGTTCTAAGTGGTGTCACTAAAGTATCAGATCTTCCTGTTGACCCCCCTCATGATTTCTTAGCAAATAACTTACCCGATATGGTTGAGCAGATCTTTTCCTAATGGCACGTCGGAGGCTAGACCTTGAAATGGTAAGAAGAGGTTTAGTCGAGTCACGAGAAACAGCACAGTCATTGATTAAATCAGGGAAGGTGCTTGTTTCAGGATCATCGGTGTTAAAGCCTTCGAGCATGGTTGATGCAAGTCAACCGTTGAANATTATTGACCCTCAGCCTAAATACGTGAGNAGAGCCGGCGGAAAATTGGAAGCAGCTTTGGCAACCTTCCAAGTCGGGGTCGAATCAAGCAGATGNATAGATATNGGNGCTAGTACAGGGGGATTTACNGATTGCCTTTTACAAAATGGTGCTAAGTCAGTTTTAGCTGTAGATGTAGGTCACGGTCAGATTCACGAGCGTCTCGTAGCAAATCAAAGAGTCAAAGTTCTCGAAAAGACTGATGTCAGGTCACTTGTACCAGAACAAGTAGGTGCGCCTTTTGAGGTGTTGACCGCTGATTTAGCTTTTATCTCATTACGCGCAGTAATGATNAATCTTTTTTCTTTAGTTCAAAAAAACAGCGACATGCTACTTCTGGTTAAGCCGCAGTTTGAAGCAGGAAAAAAAGAAGTAGATAGAGGGAGAGGNGTNATTAGCGACCCCCAAATATGGGAAGAAGTCCTCAAGAATGTGCAGGATTCAATTAATGCGCATGATGGTGCCATAATTGAATGTATGCCNTCACCAATTAAAGGCTCGGAGGGTAATGTTGAATTTTTTCTTCATGTCGCGCCAGAGAAACAACAGGGAGAGCTCGAAATATCAAAAGTGGTTTCGTTAGCTAACGGACAGGGAGAGGANTGATGGCAGAAATTGGACTTTACGTCCACGAATTTAGACCTGAAGCTATGTCTAATTCAGTTGAATTAACTGAACGTCTTCAAGAAAAAGGACACAGCATAAGACAATCTAGCGATTTGAAAGAAAACCTTTCTGAGTTTGTTGATGACCTTGACCTTCTCGTGAGCATGGGGGGAGATGGTTCTATTCTCAGAGCGATAAATCTTTTAGACGGTCGACCTACTCCTGTTTTAGGAATAAATTTTGGGCAATTGGGATATTTGACTGCAGCTGAGCCTTCAGAGGCTTTTGATGCAGTAATTAGAACTCTTGACGGTGACCACGACCTTGAAGAGAGAATGATGCTCAAGGTTACTGTCGAACAAGAAGAATCTGAGTCTCTGATCGAAGACCATGCTTTGAACGAAGTGGTAGTCGAAAGAACAGCAGTTAGTCAGACAGTTAGGATGAACGTGTCTATGGACGGTTCCTTTTTTACTTCTTATGCAGCAGACGGACTAATAATATCCACCCCCACAGGTTCGACGGCATACGCTTTTTCCGCTAGGGGGCCGATAGTAGATGCGAGTCATCACTCTATTCAGATAACNCCTGTTTCTCCTCATATGCTGTTTGACAGAACTTTAGTTTTAGCCCCCTCAACTGAAATTGAACTGCAAGTTACGGGCAACAGGACAGCTAACTGCACTGTTGACGGGAGAGAAGTGGCAATATTAGAAGAAAAAGATCGTGTTGTGTGCACTAAGTCGGATCGAATCGCAAAACTTGTTACGTTTGGAAAACGTGATTTTTTAAATCCCCTCAAGACAAAATTTGGTTTAGAAGACAGGTAAAGCAAGAGTAAAAGTGCCGATTTAAATTTCCAATTCTAAATGCTGCCCTAATTTTAATTCTGGAAGAAGTGAAGTGAAGTGATTTTGCCTGTAAGGTGAATTTCCGTGACGAAACACATCTTCGTTACGGGAGGAGTTGCAAGTTCGCTCGGAAAAGGGCTTACTGCAGCATCTCTCGGAAGGCTTTTAAAGCAGCGTGGTCTTAGGGTAGTTATTCAAAAACTCGACCCNTATATAAACGTTGACCCTGGCACTATGAACCCCTTTGAACATGGGGAAGTTTTTGTTACAGACGACGGTGGCGAAACAGATCTTGATTTAGGCCACTATGAAAGATTTATTGATGAGAATCTGACCACAGAGTCAAATGCAACAACTGGGTCGATTTACTCCGCTGTGATAGCCGCTGAGAGACACGGCGAATACTTAGGNAAAACCGTTCAAGTGATTCCCCATATCACGGATGAAATAAAAAGAAGAATTAGGGTACTGGCGACTGAAGATACCGACGTGCTTATCACCGAGGTGGGGGGAACAGTTGGTGATATAGAGATATTNCCCTTCTTGGAGGCGATTAGACAGTTCCGACTTGATGTAGGGGAACGCAATATTTGCTATGTGCATGTAACTCTGGTTCCTTTTATCGGACCCTCAGGNGAACATAAAACCAAACCCACTCAGCACTCAGTAACCGAACTCCGTTCAGCAGGTATACAGCCACATGCAATAGTTTGTCGAAGTAACGAACCTATAAGCGATGATCTTGAGCGAAAAATATCACGTCTTTCGAATGTTCCTTTCGAGGGTGTTGTAAACGCTCCAGATGCCAGCAGTCTCTATGAAATACCTTTACTTTTGAATGAAGAAGGCTTGGATAGTTATATATGTGATTCGTTGGGGATTGATAACCCGGAGCCTGATCTTGAGGATTGGAGAGCGTTAGTTAGCCGTGTCGTTTCAGCAACAGCAACAGTCAGAATCGGACTCATCGGAAAATATGTAAGTTTGGTTGATGCCTACCTCTCAGTAGTAGAAGCTCTAAACCATGCCGGCGCACACCACGGAGTTCAGATAGAAATTGACTGGATCCAAGCTGAAGAAGTTGAGGGAATGCTCAGTGAGGGGCGGTTAAAAGATTTAGACGGAATCGTAATCCCCGGGGGTTTCGGGGAGAGAGGTATTGAAGGAAAGATTGCCGCAGCAGGTTTCACCAGAGAGAATGAGATTCCTTGTCTAGGGCTGTGTCTAGGGCTGCAATGCATGACAATCGATTTTGCAAGAAATGTACTAGGGCTGGAGAGAGCGCATTCAAGTGAATTTGACCCATCTTCACCTCACCCAGTAATAGATTTGATGGAATCTCAACGTGACGTATCAGATATGGGCGGAACTATGCGTCTAGGAACCTATGTAGCACAATTAAAACCTGACTCCCAAGTGTCGGCCATATACGGCGAAGAAGTTGTTTCGGAACGCCACAGACACAGATATGAATTCAATTCGCGCTACAGGGCAAAGTTCGAAGATACTAACTTTGTTTGTTCCGGAGAGTCTCCTGACGGCCGTTTGGTCGAGTTTATTGAGCTGAAAGATCATCCGTTCTGGGTTGCAACTCAAGCGCATCCAGAGTTTAAAAGTAGACCAGATCGACCTGCTCCCCTGTTTAGGGCATTTGTAGAAGCCGCTTTACATCGAGCAGAGGGACGCAATCCGCAACTTGTTCAAATGGAAGAAGAATTTTCTAACTGAATGTCAACTGAATCTTTTAAAGAATTTAAAAAAGTCTCTGAGGAACTGATTTACGAGGAAGACTGGTTTTCCTTCGCAGCAGCACAATTTGAAGGCCCGGTCGGGGAAAGAATAAAGAGATATGTCTTCCACCACCCGGGTGCAGTCGCAGTAGTGCCAATAGAGGACGAAAAGATAGTTTTGGTTCGCCAGTACCGACCAGCACTTGAAAAGGAAATGTTAGAAATCCCGGCGGGCAAATTAGATATTGAAGGAGAAGAACCTAAAAAAGCTGCACATCGAGAATTGATTGAAGAAGCAGGATTGGATGCCTTAAGACTCGAAGAACTATGCAGTTTCCATAATTCAGCCGGTTTCTCCGATGAGAAGACAGTGATTTATCTAGCTACTGAAATGACACGTGTTGANAAAATTGCAGCAAGTGTTGAAGAGGAGTATATGACAACGGAAAAAATTCCCTTAGAGGATGTATATGAACTTATTGATTCTGGTTATATCACTGATGCAAAAACTATAATTGGCATCTATTCAGCGATGCGTTTTATAGGTAGATGAGTTGCAGTTGTTTCAAGACTTTTTTCACCTCACCAAAAGGTTCTGGTTCTCACTGAAACCGCAAAAATTGTCAGAAGAGAACCTTGATTGGGTTAGATCACATCTTTCTGAAAACGAATTCGAACATTGGGAAAAGCTTTCCATGGCTGATAAACGTCACTCTTTTCAGGTTGCTAGGCGGGCTTCATCTGAAATTGGCGAAGAGGGGAAAGAATTCATGGCAGCAGCTCTTCTTCATGACATAGGCAAACTAGAAAGTGGATTTACTACTTTCGGAAGAGTTTTTGCAACTCTGGTTTGTTTATTTTTCCCGTTGGGAAAAATGGAAAAATGGGCTCAAAAAAATAGAGGTTTACGACGACGATTGATTGACTATGCGAAACATCCTGAACTTGGAGCGAAATTATTAAAAGGAATCGGTAGTAAAGAACAGACAATTACATGGGTTTTAGAGCATCATTCAGAAAGAGAAAAGTGGGACACTCCAAAAGAAATAGCGGAAATTTTATCTAGTTCAGACAACGACTAACGAGGGTCACTGTTTAAGTAGCCCGATATTATCTCGAGCCCTAGACAACGTGGTTGAAGCTATCTCTCTGGCTTTTTCAGCCCCTTTAGCTATCAAGCGGCTTGTTTCTGCAGGGTCATCGGCGAGTGTGTAATATTTTTCCTGCACGGGTCTAAGAAGCTCTATAACTGCTTCGGCTGTTGCATTTTTAAGATCTCCGTAACGAGTTATACCATCGCAAGCTTCTTTAGGCGTTTTTCCTGTCGCTGCACCAAGAATGGAAAGCAAATTAGAAATGCCTGGTTTTTTTTCGACATCAAAAAATATTTCATCATCACTATCGGTAACTGCTCGTTTGACTTTTTTTTCGATTACTTCAGGGGGATCTAAAATCAAAATAGTTCCTTGAGGGCTTTCCTCAGATTTTGACATTTTTCTATCTGGGTGCTGAAGATCCATCACTCTTGCTCCAGAAGGTGGAATTACCGCTTCAGGCAGAGTGAAAGTGTCCCCGAATCGACTGTTGAAACGTGTAGCGATATCTCTTGTTAACTCAATATGTTGTCTCTGGTCCTCGCCAACGGGAACCTGATTGGTGTCATAGAGTAAAATGTCAGCTGCCTGTAGAGCTGGATAGGTGAAAAGACCGGCAGAAACAAATTCGTTGCCAGTTGACTTATCTTTGAATTGGGTCATTCTCCTGAGTTCCCCAAAAGCTGCTGTGCATTCCATAAGCCAGGCACACTCGGCGTGTTCTTGAACATGACTTTGGACAAACAGTATGCAACGCTCAGTATCGAGGCCCACTGCCATGAGCATTTGGGCTAAAGAAAGAGTGGAAGATCTGAGCTCATCTGCATCATGAGGAACGGTAAGAGCATGAAGGTCAACGACGCAGTAAACGGCATCTGACGTATCTTGCATTGAAACCCAGTTCTGTAAAGCACCGAGATAGTTTCCTAACTGAACTTCTCCCGAAGGCTTAATCCCTGAAAAAACTCTGTTCACGTTTCAAAGGTACTTCTGCAGCACTGATGTTGCTGTTTATTTAAAAAAAATAGACAACTAATATTGATTTGTACCTCTAANCNAGTGAACAAGCCATATCTGCACCACAGCAGAGAGGAGATTTAATTTTTTTGGTTTCATTTTCGCANTCAGAAACTTGACATTGAGAAATTTGGACAGTTGACCCGTCATCTTTTGTCAATGTTGCATTCGTTAAAGCAGTGTTGCAAACACCGCAAGTGGCGTTAACACTCATGCCGCATGAATTACAGGTATACGTAGCCATAAAAATGTTTCCTAACTTTTGTTAAATAGATTTTCTCATTTTTTTCAAACAATTGTTATTTTCATAAATTTTTATTGAGATTTTTTGCGAAATCTAGTCATTAATTAAAAACTAATAAACAAAAGTTGGGAAACATTCTCATTTTTTTCAGGCAATTTGCGTTTCATAAGTTTTTATTGAGATTTTTTGCTAAATCTGTTTATTAATTGCCCATATGTATGCGTCGCTAGCATCTATGGTCATAGTTTATGGGAGTAACTGTTACCACGCCTGTGTACGAGGGGCCTTTTGATCTTCTTTTGGATCTTATTTTGCGCGAAGAAGTTGAACTCTATGAAGTTTCTCTTTTAACTATTGTTGATGCATATTTGGAAGAACTTGAAAATATGCAGGAATATGATTTGGAACTAGCTACCGAATTTCTTTTGATCGCAGCCATTCTGGTTGAGCTGAAAACGCGACGCTTGTTGCCATCGAGCAACAAAATAGATCCCGATGATGAATATGGACTTTGGGAAGAGAGGGATCTTCTTTTAGCGAAACTTGTTGAATGTAAGACTTTTAAGGAAGCAGCTTCACAGTTGAGGGAGTTATCTCAGATAGCTTCTTTGTCGTGGCCGCGCCGAGCTGGTCTTGAAGACGCTTTTCTTTCTTTGACACCCGATTTGCTAGAAGGAGTAACCAAGGAACATTTACGGGAGGCCTGTTTAAGGGCAATGGCTCCACGCCCATCAATCCATGTGGATCTTGAACATATAGCTCCCATAAAAGCGACAGTTGTAGAAGCGGTTGCAAAACTTTTGGAAGAAGTACCTAAAACTGGCGTCGTGAGTTTTAAACACTTGACAAAAGGTTTGACCGATCGTATTGAAATAGTCGTTAAGTTCTTGGCGATTTTGGAACTCTACAAACAAGGAGTTTTAGAAATAGATCAAATCGATTCTTTTGGTGAGATAAGTGTTTCATGGTGTCCTGAAGCAGAATTTTCAGACATGGACCTACTAGACATTTATGAAGGCTAGGGATACAGGTGTCAGAAAAAAAATCTAAATTGCAAAAGGTAGCTGACGTAGAAGTTGAGGCTGAAATGCGACGGGCAATAGAAGCCATTTTGATGGTTGCAATCGATCCGGTATCACCAGGTATTTTAGCTCAACTTTTTGAAGTGTCAGTCGACGAGATAGAACGCGTTTGCGATTCAATGGTTGAACAGTATGAAGAGGCAAAGTTGGGTTTTCTGCTTGTCCGTATCGGCGGTGGATACAGATTTCAAAGCAACCCTGAAGAAGCCCAATGGGTGGAGCGTTTTGTTTTAGAAGGCCAAAGTCGAAGGTTGACAGCAGCAGCGATGGAGACTCTAGCAATAGTTGCCTATAAGCAGCCTATTTCAAGAGCCCAAATTTCTGCAATAAGGGGAGTGGATGTAGAAGGAGTAATGAGAAATCTGCAACAACGGGGTTTAATAGATGAAGTTTCAAGAGATGTTGGACCCGGGAATGCTGTTCTTTATGGAACCACGCAAGAATTTCTTGAGCGTATGGGAATAAATTCTGCGACAGACCTACCCCCATTGGGTGAATTTGTTCCTGGTCCTGAAGTCGTTGAAGCTTTGGAGAGAAGCCTAAGAGTGGTTTCTGACGAAGTAACGATTCCTTCTAATGAAGAGGGCTGATTGTTGCCAAGCTCAGAGTTTGAGCAAGAACCTCAACAATTTGAACGACTTCAAAAAGTGTTGGCAAGAGCTGGTATAGGAAGTAGACGAGTCTGTGAAAAGCTAATAGTCGAGCAGAGGGTCACTGTTAACGGAGAAATCCCTGAATTAGGTGAAAAAGTTGACCCGGAAACCTCACAGATTGAGGTTGACGGGTTGAAAATCGGTGTCCGACAAGACCTTGTTTATTATTTGCTCAACAAACCAATCGGGGTGATTACCACCTCAAAGGATCCGCAGGAAAGGTCTACAGTGGTAGACCTTGTCCCAACCCATCCGAGGGTTTTTCCGGTAGGACGTCTTGATGCTGACACAGAAGGATTGATCTTAATGACCAATGATGGTGACCTTGCCCACTATCTAACTCATCCATCTTTTGGGATCGAAAAAGAATATTTAGTTCAAGTAGAAGTAAAGCCTTCTCGCAACGCTATACGTCAATTACGTCAAGGGGTGGAATTGGATGACGGGCTGACAGCGCCTGCAAGGGTTTCTTTAGTGGAAGAGAGATTAATCAAGATAGCCATACACGAGGGGCGAAATAGGCAGGTAAGACGGATGTGTGAGTCTATTGGCCATCCTGTAATAAGATTGGTTCGTTCAAGAATCGGCCCTATTGTGGACCGGTCTCTTCATCCGGGGTCTTTCAGAGAGCTAACTAATCACGAATTAAGATCTATACGTAAAATTCTTTTGAAAGATTTTTCTGACTGACTTTTAAATCACTTCTTTTGATCAACTCTTAAGCTGTAAAATTGAGTTCAGTCAAAAAGGATATGGAGAAATAATGAGTCACCGAGCCATGATTGCAGGAGTGGGTCTAATTGGTGGTTCAATTGGCATGGCATTACGCGAACAAGGTTGGCATGTTAGTGGTGTGGACGAAGATGAAAAGCGTTTAGTTGAAGCTGAAAAATTAGGAGCAATAGATTTTAAAGGTTGGGATGAAGAAGCCGAAATAACTTTTGTAGCGGCACCCGTACGCGAGATACCGGATCTAGTAAAAGAAGCTTTGTTAAATTCTCCCAAAGGTTTCGTCACCGATGTGGGGAGTGTGAAAGCTTCAATAGCAAAAGAAATTAGAGACCCCAGATTCGTAGGTGGTCATCCGATGGCAGGATCAGAACAGGAAGGTTTAGCTGGGGCAGATTCTGTAATGTTCTCAGATGCGAATTGGGTTCTTACTCCCACGGAAGATACTGATGATGAAGCATTTAAACGCGTTAGAGAGGTGATCATTTCGCTTGGGGCTGAAATAGTTACTCTAAGCCCAAGTCGTCATGATTCTCTAGTGGCCATGGTCTCTCACGTGCCTCATCTAGCAGCAGCGACACTAATGGGGTTAGCAGCTAGTAGATCGGAAGAGCATTTCGCAGTTCTAAGACTGGCAGCTGGCGGCTTTCGAGATATGACCAGAATTGCGGCTGGTAATCCGACAATTTGGCCAGATATTTGTGCGGAAAATCATGAAGCGATCACAGAAGTGATAGATGAGTTTATTTCAGCTTTAACCGAAGTTCGTGATGAGGTTAATGGGCATGACAACGACTCTTTATTGCGGCGTCTAGAGACATCAAGGGAAGCGAGAGTAAATCTGCCAACCGGTGCCCCTAGGCCTTCAGAGTTGATTGAAGTTCGTGTGCCGATAATGGACAAACCAGGGGAATTAGCGACAATCGCATCTTTAGCTACTGAGCTAGATGTCAATATTTTTGATCTAGAAATGACCCACTCATCAGAAGGTGACCGTGGTGTAGTCGTATTGCTTGTGGAGAAAAATTTAGCTGAAAGGCTTTCCGGAGGCTTGATGACCCGTGGGTACAGACCTGC